>NZ_JBSFDF010000006.1:0-244762 GCF_053593795.1 Streptomyces sp. NPDC002104
CAGATGTGGAAGCCCGGTAACGGGTGGAGCTGACTGGTACTAATAGGCCGAGGGCTTGTCCTCAGTTGCTCGCGTCCACTGTGTTAGTTCTGAAGTAACGAACTGTGTTCATATCCGGTTGGTTAACTTCATAGTGTTTCGGTGGTCATAGCGTTAGGGAAACGCCCGGTTTACATTCCGAACCCGGAAGCTAAGCCTTTCAGCGCCGATGGTACTGCAGGGGGGACCCTGTGGGAGAGTAGGACGCCGCCGAACAATCATTGTGGGAAAGCCCCGCACCAACCCTTACGGGTTCGGTGCGGGGCTTTTCTGCGTTTACCCGACGGTGCTTACCAGGTGGAGGGGTAGCCCTTGAGGTGGCTTGTGTCGAAGGTCCAGTGGCCGGCGGTGACGATGTCTCCGAAGGCGAACGGCATTGTCCTGCGGTAGTGGATGCCGTCAGGTCCGCCCGAGGGGTCGCTGTGGACCGTGGTTGTCTTCTTGTTGCTGCGGGGGTCCACCACGACATATACGGGGACCCCCATGCGCGGATAGTCGTGGAGCTTGTCGCGGATGCCGGTGAGGGAGTTCGTACGGGAGACGACCTCGACCACCATCAGGACATCGCGGGAGTTGACCGCCTTGGCGGCGTCATCCGTGTCTTCTTCCGGGAGGACCATGAGGTCGGGGACCTTGGTCAGGCCGGTCAGCGGGTCGTGCATGTTCGTGTTGGTGAGAGCTGCGGCATCGCGTGCCTGGGCCTCGATCTGACGGCGCAGCCGCATCACGTTGAAGCCGTGGGGCGCTGTGGGGGTCAGCATCGTGAGGAGGATCTGGCCGTCGGTGGTCTCCACCTTCCAGCGGTCTTCCTGGTGCTCGGCGAGTTCTGCGAGCCGCTCCGCGAAGTCCTGCATGCGGCGCGTCTGATCTGCGGTGAAGTCGGCCACGGTGTCCTCCTGGTGGGGGCCCGAGCAGCGTAGCCAGTCGGGCACCCCTTTCAGAGGCGGCCGGCGGCCTTGAGGGCGAGGTAGGCATCCGCCAGGGACGGGGCCAGGGTGTCGGGGGTGGCGTCGACCACGTGGACGCCGTGGCGGGTGAGCTGTTCGGCCGTGCGGCGGCGGGCGGACTGGGACTGGGTGCCCGCGGCGGCTTCGTAGACGGCGTCCACCGTGCCGCGGGACTTCGTCATCTCGGCGACGTGGGGGTCGCCGACCGAGGCCAGGAGGACCGTGTGGCGCTGGGTGAGGCGGGGGAGGAGCGGCAGCAGGCCCTCCTCGACGGGAGCCGCGTCCAGGCTGGTCAGGAGGACCACCAGGGAGCGGCGCGGGGCGCTGCGCAGGATTGTGGAGACCAGGGTGCGGGAGTCGGTTTCGACCAGTTCCGGTTCGAGGGTGGCCATCGCGTTCACGAAGGCGGGCAGGGTGTCGGCCGCCGAGCGGGCCTGGACCTGGGCGCGGGGGCGGCGGTCGTGGGCCAGCAGGTCGACGCGGTCGCCCGCGCGGGTGGCCAGGGCCGTGAGGAGCAGGGCCGCGTCCATGGCCGAGTCCAGGCGCGGGGCGTCTCCGACGCGGCCGGCCGCGGTGCGGCCGGTGTCGAGGCAGATCAGGATGTGGCGGTCGCGTTCCGGGCGCCAGGTGCGGACGGCGACCTTGTGCTGGCGGGCGGTGGCCCGCCAGTCGATGGAACGGGTGTCGTCGCCGGGTACGTAGTCGCGCAGACTGTCGAACTCCGTGCCCTCACCGCGCGTCAGGACGCTGGTGCGGCCGTCGAGTTCGCGCAGGCGGGCCAGGCGGGAAGGGAGGTGCTTGCGGCTCGTGAAGGGCGGGAGCACGCGGACCGTCCAGGGGACCGTGTGGTGGCCCTGGCGGGCCAGCAGTCCCAGCGGGCCGTACGAGCGGATCGTGACGCGGGCCGCCCGGCGGTCGCCGCGGCGGGTGGGCCGCAGGCGGGTGGTGAGGCGGCGGCGTTCGCCCGGAGGGACCGTCAGGGTGTGGCGGGAGGCGGCGACTTCGGTGCCGGGGATCCAGCTGCTCGGGGGCCAGGCGTCGCGGATCCGGGCGCGCAGGGTCCGCGGGGAGGGGTTCGTGACCGTGAGGTGGACGTCGGCGGATTCACCGAGGCGGACCGAGGTGTCGCCGGAGCGGGCCAGCTGGAGCCTGCGGACCGGCGCGGCGAGGGCGTAGTCGACCGCGCAGGCCAGGGCGAGGGGGGCGTTGACCGCCAGCATCCCCGTCCAGCTCGGTCCGAGGACTCCGACGGGGATGCTGCCGAGGGCCGCGAGCAGTGCGGCGCGTCCGGTGAACGTCATCAGCGCGGGACGGGGACGTGGGTGAGGATCGCGGTGATGACCGCGTCGGCCGTGACGCCTTCCATCTCCGCCTCGGGGCGCAGCTGGACGCGGTGGCGCAGCGTCGGCAGGGCGAGGGCCTTCACGTCGTCGGGGGTGACGTAGTCGCGGCCCACGAGCCAGGCCCAGGCGCGGGCGGTGGCCAGCAGCGCGGTGGCGCCGCGCGGGGAGACGCCGAGGGTGAGGGAGGGGGATTCGCGGGTGGCGCGGCAGATGTCGACGACGTACGCGGTGATCTCCGGGGAGACGCTGGTGGCCTCGACGGCCTTGCGGGCCGATTCGAGCTCGGCCGGGCCGGCGACCGGGCGGATGCCGGCGGCGTGCAGGTCGCGGGGGTTGAAGCCGGCCGCGTGGCGGGTCAGTACGCCGATCTCGTCCTCGCGGGAGGGCAGCGGGACGGTGAGCTTGAGGAGGAAGCGGTCGAGCTGGGCCTCGGGGAGGGGGTACGTGCCCTCGTACTCGACCGGGTTCATGGTGGCGGCGACCAGGAAGGGCTCCGGGAGCTTGCGGGGGGTGCCGTCGACGGTGACCTGGCGCTCCTCCATCGCTTCGAGGAGGGAGGACTGGGTCTTGGGGGGCGTGCGGTTGATCTCGTCGGCGAGGAGGAGGTTGGTGAAGACCGGGCCGTTCTGGAAGGAGAACTCCGCGGTGCGGGCGTCGTAGACGAGGGAGCCGGTGACATCGCTCGGCATCAGGTCGGGGGTGAACTGGACGCGCTTGGTGTCGAGTTCGAGGGAGGCGGCCAGAGCCCGTACGAGGAGGGTCTTCGCGACGCCGGGGACGCCTTCGAGGAGGACGTGGCCGCGGCACAGGAGGGCTACGACGAGACCGGTGACGGCGGAATCCTGGCCGACCACGGCCTTTCCGATCTCGGTGCGGAGCGCCTCCAGGGCGGAGCGGGCGCTGTCCGTGGTGGCCGTCATGAGGTGCGGACCTCCCTTTCGAGGGCGTCGAGGTGGTCGGCGAGCGCGATGAGCGCAGCGTCGGTGGTGGGGGCGGTGCCGAAGAGCAGGGCGTCCGGGTCGTGCGGGGGCCGTCCTGGGGTGAGGCGGGCCGCGACGGCGGGGACCAGGGACGCGGGATCGTGCGCCCGGGAGGCCGGTACGCCGACCAGTGCGGCCAGGCGTTCGCGGGCGGCGGCGCGCAGCACGGTGGCCGCGCGGTCGCGGGCGCCGGCCTTGCGGTACAGGCGGGCGCGGCCCTCGGTGGCCTCGGAGGCGCGGATCAGGACGGGCAGCCGTTCGGTGACGAGCGGGCCGAGGCGGCGGGCGCGCCAGAGGGCGGCGACGGCGGCGGCGAGGAAGAGCTGGAGCAGGGCCCAGCTCCAGCCGGCCGGGATCAGGTCGAGGAAGCTCCGCTCGCCGGAGCCTTCGGCGGCGTCCGGGTTGCTGTCGGCGAGGGACGGCAGGTACCAGACGAGGTGCGGGCGGGAGCCGAGGAGTTGGAGCGCGAGGGAGGCGTTGCCCTCCTTGGCGAGGTTCTCGTTGAGGAGGACGTCCTGCGAGCCGAGGAGGACGGTGTCGCCGCCGGGGACGCCGGTGGGCAGGACGAGGAGGGTGGGGTGGCCGGCGCCGGGGTAGCAGCCGGTGGCTCCGGGGGTGGTGGTCGTGTAGCTGGGGCCGCCGCCGGTCGCGGCGCGGCCCGCGGTGGTGGCGGCGGGGAGGGTGCAGGAGCTGCCCGGGTCGAGGTTCGTGCGCGGGGCGTCGCCGTGGGTGCGGGTGCCGGGGGCCAGGGCGGGGAGGCTGAGGGAGCTCGGCGCGAGCAGGACGGTGCGGCCGCCGGAGAGGTCGATCGCGGAACGCACGGCGCGCAGTTGGCTCTCGCCGAGCCGGTCGGGGTCGGTGACCAGCAGGGTCGTGTCGGGGCCGGCGGCGTCGGCGGCCTCCGCGGCGGTGGTGACGACCCGGGTGGTGACCCCGCGGTCCGCGAGGAGTTCGGCCACGGCCCGGCTGCCGGCGGGGTCGGCGGAGCGGGGGTCGAGGTGGCCGTGCCGGGCGCCGGAGTTCAGGGCGGCGAGGGTCAGCCCGGCGGCGAGGAGCACCGCGAGCGCGAGGAGGAACCCGCGGGAGCGGGTCCACAGGTCCCGGGGCGATGCGCCTGCGGCGGTGGTACGGGGAGGGGCGCCGGCCTCGCCGGCCGCCGCGGCGGTGGCTCCGGCGGGCGCAGCCGGCCCGGCGGGACCGGACGTGCCGGTCGCTGCCGGGTGGCCCGGGAGCAGCAGGGCCGCGCCCCCGTTCGGGGCTCCCGTGGGTCCGGCCGGGTGGGCGGGGGTGGGGGGCGCGCCCGGGGCCGGGCGGCCCGCCGCCGGGGCTGCGTGCGGTTCGGTGGGTTCCGTTCCCGGGGGTGCTGCCGAGTGGGCCGGGGGAACGGGGGCTGCGCCCGGCGGGGGTGCTGCCGGGTCGCCGGGGGGTGCGGGGGCCGCGTCCGGGGCCTGGGGGTTCGGGGCGGGGGCCGTGTTCGGGGCCTGGGGGTTCGGGTCGTCGGGGGTGTCGGTCATGGGGTGGGGCCTGTCAGGAGGGGCTTGGTTCGGGACAGGGCCTGGTCCAGGGTGGTGAGGGACGCGTACATCTCGGGGGTGGCCGGGTGGGCGCCGTAGGTGACGTCGTCGAAGGTGCGGGCCGCCGTGCGCAGGGCCGTGGCGTGGGACGGGAGGACCGCGGAGGCCTCGGCGGCCGCCTCGTCCGCGGTGCGGCCCGGGCGGGGGTCGAGGAGGGTGCGCTCCTCCAGGGAGCGGACCACGGCGCGCATGCGTTCCTGGACGGCTTCGCTCCAGCGGCCCTCGCCGGCCAGTGCCTCGGCGGTGGCACGGTGGTCCGCCGCGCTGCGGATGCCGTCGTCGAAGAGGGTGCCCGCGGCGCGCGGGGCCGTACGGCCGGGGGCGCCCATGCGCCACCACAGGGCGGCCACGACGAGGAGGACGAACAGGGCGATGGCCAGCAGGCCGAGCGTGCCGCCCGGGGTCGCGCCGGAGGCGCGGTCGAAGAGGTCGCCCACCCACTCCCAGAAGCGGTTCAGGGCCCTGCGGACCAGCCCCGGGTCGTTCTCGTGGTAGGCGGGCTTGGACAGCTCGCGGCGGGCCGCCTCGCGGGCGGCCTCGCGGCCGATGCCGGGTTGCGGCGTGGGTGGTGGTGCGAGCAGGCCCCCCGTGCTCCTCATTCCCGCGTCAGCCTCCGGTCGGCGGCGTGGTGGTGCCGTAGTTCTCGATGCCCGCCGCCCGGGCCAGTTCCAGGTCGAGGGCCTCGCGGCGGATGCGCTGGTCGATGTAGAGCAGGACGGTGACTCCCGCCTGGACCGGCATGGTGATCGTCAGGGCGATGATCCCGCCGATGCCCGCGAGGATCAGGTAGCCCCAGTTCGTCGCCCCGCTGCCGTCGGCCATGCCTTCGAGGCCGCCGCCGAACACCAGCCCTCCCACGAGGGTGAGGGGCAGGACGATGAGGGCCGAGAGCAGGGACGTGATGAGGCCGGTCAGGAAGGTGATGCCGAAGATCCGCCACCAGGAGCCGTTGACCAGCTTCGAGGAGCGGGCGAGGGCCTTGCGCACCGTCGTCTTCTCCAGCATCAGGGCGGGAGAGGCCAGGGCGAACCTGATCCAGATCCAGAGGATCAGGCCCAGGGCGACGAGACCGCCGAGCACGGCGAGGCTCGGCTCTCCGGCCAGGGCGCCGGGCAGCACCAGCACGGTGACGACCAGGGCCGCGCCGATGCCCAGGAGGAGGGTGAGGCCGAAGAGCCGCAGGAGCTGCGGGCGGGCCTCGCGCCAGGCGGTGCCGATGGCGGAGCCGTGGCCGAGCACCGCGCGGCTGAAGATCATCGTGAGCATGGCGGTGGCGATGATGGAGCCGACGAGCTGGATGAAACCGTCCAGGGCGCTCACGCCGAGCATGCTGCCGAAGGATTCGAGCTGCTCGGCGTCCGTGGCGGTGCTCGACGTGTCCAGCACGAGGTCGCCGAACACGTACTTCTGGGAGAGGACGCTCACGAGCTGGACGAGGACGGCCACGACCAGGGTGATGGGGAGGACCGAGCGCCAGTGCTTGCGCATGGTGCTGACGGCCCCGTCGAGGATCTCGCCGACGCCCAGCGGCCGCAGCGGGATCACGCCGGGCTTCGCCACCTGGTCGTGGTGGCCCCAGCCGCCCTGGCCGCCGCTCTGGGGGCCCGGGCCGTACGAACCCCAGCCGGTGCCCGGCTGCGGGGCCGGGGGCTGCTGCTGCGGGGTCTGGGGGCTCTGGCTCTGGCCCGGGGTCGGGCTCGACCACTGGCCGGGCGGGGGCTGCTCGGCGGACCATTTGGAATCGCCGGTTCCGCTCGCGGGCGGCTGCGTACCGTGGGAGCCCTCGCCGTCGGACGGGGAGGATCCGGGCGTAGCCCAGCCCGGAGAGTCGTTCATCGTCGCTCCTTCACGTGCACGCGGGGTGCGGGCGCTTGGTCCGGCTGCCATCGTGCCATGTGACAACCTCGAACGGACCAGCCGTCCCGAACGGACCAGGGGTCTCCTGGGGCCCGGATGGATCACGGACGTTCGCGCCTTCGTCTGACGGGCGGATCCGGGGCACACTGGGCGCCCTGATCTCCACGCAGGTCCGAGGGACGATTTCCAGCCCCTTTGGCTGTGGGACAGCTCACCGCCGGGTAACGATTAGCTAATGGGATGATGTCAACCATGAAGGGACGCGTCCTTGTCGTCGACGACGACACCGCGCTGGCCGAGATGCTCGGCATTGTGCTGCGTGGAGAAGGTTTTGAGCCGTCGTTCGTAGCGGACGGCGACAAGGCACTGGCTGCCTTCCGGGAGGCGAAGCCGGATCTCGTGCTGCTCGACCTCATGCTGCCCGGTAGGGACGGCATAGAGGTGTGCAGGCTGATCCGCGCCGAGTCTGGCGTACCGATCGTGATGCTCACCGCCAAGAGCGACACCGTGGACGTGGTCGTGGGCCTGGAGTCCGGGGCCGACGATTACATCGTCAAGCCGTTCAAGCCGAAGGAGCTGGTGGCCCGCATCCGGGCCCGCCTGCGCCGCTCGGAGGAGCCGGCGCCCGAGCAGCTGACCATCGGTGACCTGGTCATCGACGTGGCCGGGCACTCGGTGAAGCGGGAGGGCGCCTCGATCGCGCTGACCCCGCTGGAGTTCGACCTGCTGGTCGCGCTCGCCCGCAAGCCCTGGCAGGTCTTCACCCGCGAGGTGCTGCTGGAGCAGGTCTGGGGCTACCGCCACGCGGCCGACACCCGCCTGGTCAACGTGCACGTCCAGCGACTGCGCTCCAAGGTCGAGAAGGACCCGGAGCGCCCCGAGATCGTCGTGACGGTGCGCGGGGTCGGCTACAAGGCCGGACCGAGCTGACATGACACCCGGCAAGCCCCGTGGCCGCTCCCGGTGGGGAGCGCTGCGGGGCGGCCGGCAGCTCCGCCTCGACACGGCCGGAGCGCCCGGCGGCCCCGTGCTGCGGCTGTTCGTACGCCTCGTACGCCGGCCGCTGCTTCCGGCTGTCCGGCTGTGGCGCCGCAACATCCAGCTCCGGGTGGTCGCCGCCACCCTGCTGATCTCCCTCGCCGTGGTCCTCGCCCTCGGGTTCGTGGTCATCGCGCAGGTCAGCAAGGGCCTCCTCGACGCCAAGGAGGAGGCCGCGCAGAGCCAGGCCGCGGGCGGCTTCGCGGTCGCACAGGAGAAGGCCAACACGCCCTACGCGGCGGACGTGACCGACGCCTCCGACAACAAGGTCGGCCGGGACGCCAGTACCTGGATGAACTCCCTGGTCAAACAGCTCGCCAGTGGCGGGCAGAGCGCCTTCGAGGTGGCGGCGCTGGGCGCCGGCACCGGAACCGGCGAGGAACCGCCGGCCCGAGGCGCCCTCGGTGGCGTCCGCGGGGCCCGCGCCTCCGGCAACGTGGACCCGGCCGCCAGCGTCCCGCTGGGGCTGCGCCGCGACGTCAACCACGCGACCGGCGCCTTCAAGACCTTCTCGCAGATCCGCTACACCGACGCCGGGGACAAGCTGCCCGAGCCCGCGCTGGTCATCGGCAAGCGGCTCACCGACATCAACGGCGACCCGTACGACCTGTACTACCTCTTCCCGCTCACGCAGGAGGAGGAGTCCCTCAACCTGGTCAAGGTCACCATCGCCACCGCGGGCCTGTTCGTCGTCGTCCTGCTGGGAGGGATCGCCTGGCTCGTCGTGCGCCAGGTCGTCACCCCCGTCCGGATGGCCGCGGGGATCGCCGAGCGGCTCTCCGCCGGGCGGCTCCAGGAGCGGATGAAGGTCACCGGCGAGGACGACATCGCCCGTCTGGGCGAGGCCTTCAACAAGATGGCCCAGACCCTCCAGAACAAGATCCAGCAGCTGGAGGACCTCTCCCGGCTGCAGCGGCGCTTCGTCTCGGACGTCTCCCACGAGCTGCGCACCCCGCTCACGACGGTCCGTATGGCGGCGGACGTCATCCACGACGCGCGCGCCGACTTCGACCCGGTCACCGCGCGCTCCGCCGAACTCCTCGCCGGGCAGCTCGACCGCTTCGAGTCGCTCCTGGCCGACCTGCTGGAGATCAGCCGGTTCGACGCGGGCGCCGCCGCCCTGGAGGCGGAGCCGATCGACCTGCGGGACGTCGTACGCCGGGTCATCGGCGGGGCCGAGCCGCTCGCCGAGCACAAGAACACCCGGATCCGCGTCCTCGGCGACACCCAGCCGGTGATAGCCGAGGCCGACGCCCGGCGCGTGGAGCGGATCCTGCGCAACCTCGTCGTCAACGCCGTCGAGCACGGCGAGGGCCGCGACGTGGTCGTCCGGCTCGCCTCGGCGGGCGGGGCCGTCGCCGTGGCCGTACGGGACTACGGAGTCGGGCTCAAGCCCGGCGAGGCCACCCGCGTCTTCAACCGCTTCTGGCGCGCCGACCCGGCGCGGGCGCGCACGACCGGCGGTACCGGCCTCGGCCTGTCCATCGCCGTCGAGGACGCCCGGCTGCACGGGGGCTGGCTCCAGGCGTGGGGCGAGCCCGGCGGCGGCTCGCAGTTCCGGCTGACGCTGCCGCGCACCGCCGACGAGCCGCTGCGCGGATCGCCGATCCCGCTGGAGCCCGAGGACTCCCGGGCCAACCGGGCCAGGGCCGCCGCGGACGCCGCGGGAGCCGCACAGGGCTCCGCGGAGGCCGGGCGCCAGGCGCAGCAGGCGGGGCGCGCCGACCGGTCGCCGATACCGCCGCGGTCCCCGGTCGCGGGCGCGGTGCCCGTACCGGCCGACCCGACGGCGCTGCCGGGCAACGGGGCGCGGGTCGTGACCCGGCCGGCGGAGCAGGGGCAGGCCTCCGGCGGCGGGGCGGCGAACGCGCGCTCCGGCGGGGCGGCGGGAGCAACCGACCGAGAGGGTGGCAGCGGTGGAACCGGCGGATCGGGCGGAGCGGGTCCAGCGGGCGGAGCGGGCGCGGGGGGCGGGTCGCATGGGCGGTGAGCCGGCCGGCCGGCCGCGCCGGCGCACGCCGCGCGCCCGCAGCGCCGTACGGGCCCTCGCTCTCGGTGCGGCGGGGCTGCTGTTCGCCGGCTGCGCCTCCATGCCCGACCACGGTGAGGTCCGCCCCGTGGAGGCCTCCCAGGGCGTCGACTCCCAGGTCCGGGTCTTCGGCGTGCCGCCGGCCGCCAAGGCCAGTCCGCAGGAGATCGTCGACGGCTTCCTGGAGGCCATGACGAGCGACGATCCGCAGCTCCAGACCGCCCGCAAGTACCTCACCGAGGAAGCGGCGAAGAACTGGAAGCCCGGAGCGGCCGTCACCGTGCTCTCCGCGGGCCTGGACCGGGTCTCCGTACCGGGCGAGAAGGACGCCGCGGCGGCGCCCCGGTTCAAGATCTCGGGGAAGATGCTGGCCACGGTGGACGAGCGCAGCGCGTACCAGCCGGAGACCGGCGACAAGCGCTACGAGGAGTTCCTCCAGCTCGGGCAGAAGGACGGCGAGTGGCGGATCGTGACCCCGCCGAGCAGCCTGGTGCTGAGCGAGTCCGACTTCCAGCGCATCTACCGGCCGGTCAACAAGTACTACTTCGCGGGCTCCACGCTCGTCGCCGACCCCGTCTACGTGCGCCAGCGCAGCGACCCGGACTCCCGGATGGACCCCACCACCCAGACGGTCACCTCGCTGCTGGCCGGTCCCTCCAAGTGGCTGGGACCGGTGGTCACTTCGAGCTTCCCGACCGGTACGGAGCTGCGGGAGGGCACCAAGTCCCTCTCGATCGACGGCCAGAACACGCTGCGCGTCCCCCTGAACAAGAACGCGGACGACGTCGCGGAGCCGCAGTGCCAGCGGATGGCGACCCAACTGCTCTACACCGTCAAGGATCTGACGGGCTTTAGGGTCGACCGGGTCGACATCGTGCGCTCGGACGGCACCACGAGCTGCCAGGTGTCCGAGGCGTCCGCCGCCGTGATCGCCAATCTGCCGCTCTCGCCCGGGCACCAGTACTACGTGGACGCCGAGAACCGGTTGCAGCGGCTGAACCTGGACCCCAACCGCGAGGATCAGCAGGATCCTCCCTCACCGGCTCCCGGTCCGCTGTCCGGCAACCCGTCCTTCAAGGTGGGCTCCGCCGCCGTGTCCTACGACGAGAAGCGTGCCGCGGTCGTCTCCGAGGACGGGCACGGGCTGTTCGTGGTCAACCTGACCACCGCCGGAGCGATGCCCCCGCCGATCCTGACCGGCAAGGGCGCCAAGCCCTACGGGCTCGCCACCCCGACGTGGGACGCGGCGGGCGACCTGTGGGTCGCGGACCCCGACCCGCAGGCCCCGGCGCTGTGGCGGCTGCCCGGCGGCACCGGGACGCCCGAACGGGTCGAGGTGTCCGATCTGGACGGCGGGCGGATCACAGGGGTGAAGGCCTCCCCCGACGGGGTGCGGATCGCGCTGCTGGTGCAGCGGGAGAGCCGCAAGTACCTGTACACCGGGCGGATCGAGCGGCCCGACGGGAAGGGCGACGCCTCGCCGGTGTCGGTGCGCGAGCTGCGCCCGGCCGCTCCGCAGCTGGCGGACGTGACGGCGATGAGCTGGGCGCCGCGGGGCCGGCTGCTGGTGGTGGGCCGGGAGAGCGGCGGGGTCGTGCAGGCCCGCTACATGCTGGCCGACGGCTCGATGGTCGGGGCCGGGCTGCCCGGGGCGACCGGGCTGGTGGCGGTCGCCGCGAGCGAGGACGAGAAGAAGCCGGTGGTCGCCGAGTCCCTGGAGGACGGCATCGTGTGGCTGCCGCCGGGGGCGCAGTGGCGCACGGTGGTGGCCGGCGGACGGGCTCCGGTCTACCCGGGCTGAGGGCCGTCACGGGCTCGGCCGTGACCTGCGCTTCTCCGTGGTTCCGCGGTTGTCCACAGGGGTGGTGGGGGGCTGTCCCCGCCCGGCACAGTGGTGGGCGTGAGGGAGTGGTGGCGGGGGCTGGCCGGTGAGCTGGCCGGGCTGGTGCTGCCGGTCGGGTGCGCCGGCTGCGGGGCCGGTGGCGCGGCGCTGCTCTGCGGCGCGTGCCGGTCGGAGCTCAGTGGGGCCGCGGCGGGCCCGGTACGGCCGTCTCCGTGCCCCGCGGGGCTGCCCGCGGTCCATGCGGCCGCCGCGTACCGGGAGGCCGTACGGGCCGTCGTACTGGCCCACAAGGAGCGCGGCGCACTGCCGCTGGCCGGCGTGCTCGGCGCCGCCCTGGCGGCCGCGGTCCGCGCCGGGGGAGCGGGCGGGGCGGGGGGAGTGCGCGGGGCTGGGGGAGTGCGCGGGGCGGGCGGATTCGTCGTCCTGGTTCCCGTACCGTCCGCGCGGCACCGGGTGCGGGCGCGCGGGCACGATCCGGCGCGCAGGATCGCGCTGGCGGCCTCGGCGCGGCTGCGGCGGGAGGGCGTGCCCGCGCGCGTGGCGCCCGTACTGCGGCTGCGGCGGGCGGTGGCCGACCAGGCGGGCCTGGGGGCGGCGCAGCGCCGGGAGAACCTCGCCGGGGCCCTGGAGGCGCGGCCCCGCGCCGGGCGGGTGACGGCGGGGGCGGCCCGGATCGTCCTCGTGGACGACCTCGTGACCACCGGGTCCACCCTGGCGGAGGCGGCGCGGGCGCTGCGCGCCGCGGGGATCGGGGTGCCGGGCCGGGCGGGTCCGGCGGCGGGTCTGGTGGCCGCCGTGGTGGCCGCGCCGGCGGACTCCTTCGCAGGTGCGCCCCGGGCGCAACTCGAACAGACCAAAATCTCGTGAATAGATTTGGAACTGGAAGGGAAGGCGCATCGTTGCAGGTAGTAAGAGGGAACGGCCACCTGAACGGAGGTACGTTCCGGTAGCGGGTGCCGACAACCGGCATAGAGGGATATGTTCGGTTGTAAGGAATTGGCGAACCTTGGGCCCCACGCATCGGAGCGTACGTTTCGAGCGTCTGTACGTTTCGGAAACTTCGTGTCAGAGGTTGTCCCTCGACTCCGAAGTCGGTGGGTGTTGATCTTGCCGATGGGGGAGGAGGAGGTGGAAGTCGCCAAGTCCGAGGCTCCGGTGTTCACCGGGGTCTGGTGCGAAAGGGAGACGCTTCGCCCCTGAGGCGGAGCTATCCGGGAACGGAGTTCTGCGTGGACATCGTCGTCAAGGGCCGTAAGACCGAGGTGCCCGACCGGTTCCGCAAGCACGTGGCCGAGAAGCTGAATCCGGAGCGGATCCAGAAGCTCGACGCGAAGGTGATCAGCTTGGACGTCGAGGTGTCCAAGGAGCACAACCCGCGCCAGGCCGACCGTTCCGACCGCGTGGAGATCACCCTGCGTTCGCGGGGCCCGGTAATCCGTGCCGAGGCCTCCGCCGCCGACGCGTACGCGGCGCTCGACCTCGCTCAGGACAAGCTGGAGGCCCGGCTGCGCAAGCAGCACGACAAGCGCTACACCCGGCGCGGTGCCGGACGGCTCTCCGCCGCCGAGGTCGCCGACGTGGTCCCGAACGCCGCCACCCTCAACGGCAACGGAGAACCCGTCAACGGCGAGAAGACGGACGCGATTCCGACCACCCGGATCGGATCGCTGGAAGTGCAGGGCGACGGCCCGCTCGTCGTTCGCGAGAAGACGCACTCGGCCGCACCCATGTCGCTCGACCAGGCTCTGTACGAAATGGAACTGGTCGGTCACGACTTCTATCTGTTCGTCGATTCCGACACCAAGATGCCGAGCGTCGTCTACCGGCGCCACGGCTACGACTACGGCGTGATCCACCTCGACGCCTCCGACGCCGCCTCCAGCTCGGGTGAGCTCGACGGCGCGGGTGCGGGTGGCGCGCTCGGAGGCTGAGGCGCTGATTCCGGACTGATTCCGGACTGATTCCGGGCTGGATCCGGAGGTCCGTGCGGTGCCGGTGTGGTGCCCCCGCGTTCGCCCAGGCGGGCGCGGGGGCACTCGTGTGAGGTCATGGCTGCGAAACGGTGGCTTGTATGGGTCGGCCTGTAACCGTCGGCCCCCGTTCGGTTACTTCGGCATGGAATCATGTCGGGCAGTCAGCCGGCGGCCGCTCTCGTCGGATTGACCCAGCAGCTCAGCACCGTGGTGCAGGGGGAGGAACGATGGCCGACAGCTTCGGGCCGGTGCGCGAGGACAACGGTGCGGGCTGCCGTGAGGAGGACCGGGTGGCGGAGCCGATCCGGGTGCTCGTGGTCGACGACCACGCGCTGTTCCGGCGCGGGCTGGAGATCGTCCTCGCGCAGGAGGAGGACATCCAGGTCGTCGGCGAGGCGGGTGACGGGGCGGAGGCCGTGGACAAGGCGGCGGATCTGCTGCCGGACATCGTGCTGATGGACGTGCGGATGCCGCGGCGGGGCGGGATCGAGGCGTGCACCTCGATCAAGGAGGTGGCGCCCTCCGCGAAGATCATCATGCTGACGATCAGCGACGAGGAGGCGGACCTCTACGACGCGATCAAGGCGGGGGCCACGGGGTACCTGCTGAAGGAGATCTCCACCGACGAGGTCGCTACGGCGATCCGGGCGGTGGCCGACGGACAGTCGCAGATCAGTCCGTCGATGGCGTCGAAGCTGCTGACGGAATTCAAGTCGATGATCCAGCGGACGGACGAGCGGCGGCTGGTGCCCGCGCCGCGGCTGACGGATCGCGAGCTCGAGGTCTTGAAGCTGGTGGCCACCGGGATGAACAACCGCGATATCGCGAAGGAGTTGTTCATTTCCGAGAACACGGTGAAGAACCATGTGCGGAACATCCTGGAGAAGCTGCAGTTGCACTCCAGGATGGAAGCGGTGGTGTACGCGATGCGGGAGAAGATCCTCGAGATCCGGTAGGGGTGGCCGCTGGCCGGGTGCGGGTGGGCTGCCCTGCGGGGCTGGGTCCCCTACCCGCCCTTCCACCGTTCCCCGGGCTCTGCCCGGACCCCGCGCCTCACACGCCGGCGGGGCTGGAGGGGGTACCGGGCTGCGCCCGGACCCCTGGGGCTCCGCCCCGGACCCCGGTCCTCAAACGCCGGGACGGCTGGAAGTGGGGGCCGGGTTCAGAGGGTTGAGAGCTCTGCCGTTACCGCTTCGGCTTCCGCGTGAGAACTCGCTCGGTCGATGCGGACCGTGTCGCAGCCGACCCAGGTCGCGGCTTCGTGGAGGGCTTCGGCCATGGGGCGGGCCGCTTTCGGGCTGGTCAGGGAGAGCTGGCGGGCCACCAGGGTGGTGCCCTCGCGGGCCGGGTCCACGCGGCCCTGGAGGTGGCCTCCGGCCAGCAGGGGCATCGCGAAGTAGCCGTGGATCCGCTGGGGCTTGGGCACGTAGGCCTCCAGGCGGTGGGTGAAGCCGAAGATCCGCTCCGTGCGCGGGCGTTCCCAGACCAGGGAGTCGAAGGGGGACAGGAGCGTCGTGCGGTGGCGGCCCCGGGGGAGCGGGGAGAGGGCCGCGGGGTCCGCCCAGGCCGGCTTGCCCCAGCCCTCCACCTCCACGGGGACCAGGCCCGTGTCCTCGATCACCGCGTCGAAGTCCTGGTTCTTGAGGCGGTGGTAGTCCGCGATGTCGGAGCGGGTGCCCACGCCCAGCGACCGTCCGGCGAGGGCCACCAGGCGGCGCTTGCACTCGTGGTCGTCCAGTTGGTCGTGGAGCAGGGCGGAGGGGACCGCGCGCTCCGGGAGGTCGTAGACCCGCTTCCAGCCGCGGCGCTCGGTGCAGACGACCTCGCCGATGTCGAGGAGCCACTCCACCGCGATCTTCGTCTCGGACCATTCGAACCACTCGCCGCCGTTCTTGGCGCCGCCCAGCTCGGTCGAGGTCAGGGGGCCTTCGGCGGCGAGGCGGTCCAGGACCGTCTTCGTCGAGCGGTCCTTGTCCTCCAGGACGTGCCAGCGGTGGCCGCGGGCCTTGCGGGCCCGGCGGCGGAAGGCGAAGTGCGGCCATTCCTCGATCGGCAGGATGCAGGCCGCGTGCGACCAGTACTCGAAGGCGTGCTGGTCCGACCAGTACGAGGCTTCGACCGTGGAGCGCCCGACCGCGCCGAGGCGTGCGTACGGGACGAGCTCGTGGGAGCGGGCCAGTACGGAGATCGTGTCGAGCTGTACGGCGCCCAGGTGGCGCAGGACGCCGCGGACCCCGCCGCGCCGGTCCGGGGCGCCCAGGAATCCCTGCGCGCGCAGCGCGACGCGGCGGGCCTCGTCGGCGGAGAGGGACACGGTCGGCAGCGGTGCGGACGTCATGACGGCAGCCTAGGCCCGGCCGCTGACAGGCGAGGGCAGGTACGGGAGGCGGGAGGGCAGGCCCAGGTCCGAGGGGAGCATGGCACCGGTCCAGCAGTCCCGCAGGGTTCCGCGGTGTTCCATGCCCGCGCGCGCGACGCCTTCGACGGTGAAGCCGGCCTTCTCGGCGACCCGGCGGGAGGCGTCGTTGCCGACGCCCGCGCGCCAGATCATGCGTACGCAGCCGAGCTCGGTGAAGGCCCAGCGCAGTACGGCCGGCAGCGCCTCGGGCAGGTAGCCGCGGCCCCGGTGTCCGGCGACGGTCCAGTAGCCGACCTCGTGGGCGTTGTCGCCCTGCGCGCCGAGCCCGATGCAGGCGACCAGCGGGCCGCCGGCGCCGAGCCGGACCCCGAAGTTGTACTCGGAGCCGTTCTGCCCGCCGGGTATCCGGGTCGCGAAGGACTCGGCGTGCGTGCGTTCGTACGGGACGGGGACCGGGATCCACCGCTGGATCGCGGGATCCTGCATGGCCGCGTACACCTCGTCCGTGTCCGGGGCGCCGATGGGGCGCAGGACGAGGCGGTCCGTGGTCAGCGTGATCGGTTCCGTGATCGGGTCCGTGGTCGGTTCCATGGGGGGATTCTGCTGTGGGAGGACGGTTCCGGGGAAACGGATTCCGGAAGTGGGACCGCCCATACCGGCACCTTCGGTGCCCCTCGCACGTTCTCATTTCCGGGCAGTCCAGCCCCGCGGCAGTGCGGACCTCCCGACGCGACCGCGTCCTCGCTTACGATGGCCGTTGCGGTGGGGCCCACCCTCCGTGCCCGCGCACGAATACAGTGCCAGGCCCGACCGGCAAGGAGACAAACCTCGGTGTCCGTCTTCAACAAGCTCATGCGTGCAGGCGAAGGCAAGATCCTCAAAAAACTGCACCGCATCGCGGACCAGGTCAACTCCATCGAAGAGGACTTCGTCAACCTCTCCGACGCCGACTTGCGTGCGCTCACGGACGAGTACAAGCAGCGCTTCCAGGACGGCGAGACCCTGGACGACCTGCTGCCCGAGGCCTTCGCGACGGTCCGCGAGGCCGCGAAGCGCGTCCTCGGCCAGCGTCACTACGACGTGCAGATGATGGGTGGCGCCGCCCTGCACCTCGGCTACGTCGCCGAGATGAAGACCGGTGAGGGCAAGACCCTCGTCGGCACGCTGCCCGCGTACCTGAACGCGCTGTCCGGCAAGGGCGTCCACCTGATCACGGTGAACGACTACCTCGCCGAGCGCGACTCCGAGATGATGGGCCGGGTGCACAAGTTCCTCGGCCTGGAGGTCGGGTGCATCCTGGCGAACATGTCTCCGGCGCAGCGCCGTGAGCAGTACGCCGCCGACATCACGTACGGCACGAACAACGAGTTCGGCTTCGACTACCTGCGCGACAACATGGCGTGGTCGCAGGACGAGCTCGTCCAGCGCGGCCACAACTTCGCCGTGGTCGACGAGGTCGACTCGATCCTCGTCGACGAGGCCCGCACCCCGCTGATCATCTCGGGCCCGGCCGACCAGGCCACCAAGTGGTACGCGGACTTCGCGAAGCTGGTCACGCGCCTGACCAAGGGCGAGCCCGGTCAGCCCCTCAAGGGCATCGAGGAGACCGGCGACTACGAGGTCGACGAGAAGAAGCGCACCGTCGGCATCCACGAGTCCGGTGTCGCGAAGGTCGAGGACTGGCTCGGCATCGAGAACCTCTACGAGTCGGTGAACACCCCGCTCGTCGGTTACCTCAACAACGCGATCAAGGCCAAGGAGCTCTTCAAGAACGACAAGGACTACGTCGTCATCGACGGCGAAGTCATGATCGTCGACGAGCACACCGGCCGCATCCTCGCGGGCCGCCGCTACAACGAGGGCATGCACCAGGCGATCGAGGCGAAGGAAGGGGTGGACATCAAGGACGAGAACCAGACCCTCGCCACGATCACCCTCCAGAACTTCTTCCGCCTGTACTCGAAGCTGTCGGGCATGACCGGTACGGCCATGACCGAGGCCGCCGAGTTCCACCAGATCTACAAGCTCGGTGTCGTCCCGATCCCGACCAACCGCGACATGGTCCGCAAGGACCAGGCGGACCTGATCTACCGCACCGAGGTCGCGAAGTTCGCCGCCGTCGTCGACGACATCGCGGAGAAGCACGAGAAGGGCCAGCCGATCCTCGTCGGTACGACGTCGGTCGAGAAGTCCGAGTACCTCTCGCAGCAGCTCTCCAAGCGGGGCATCCCGCACGAGGTGCTGAACGCGAAGCAGCACGACCGCGAGGCGACGATCGTCGCCCAGGCGGGCCGTCGCGGAGCCGTCACCGTCGCCACGAACATGGCCGGCCGCGGTACCGACATCAAGCTCGGCGGCAACCCGGACGACCTCGCCGAGGCCGAGCTGCGCCAGCGCGGCCTGGACCCGGAGGAGCACATCGAGGAGTGGGCGCACGCCCTTCCCGAGGCGCTCACGCGGGCCGAGGCGGCCGTGAAGGCGGAGTTCGAGGAGGTCAAGGAGCTCGGCGGGCTGTACGTGCTGGGCACCGAGCGCCACGAGTCGCGCCGCATCGACAACCAGCTGCGCGGCCGCTCCGGCCGACAGGGTGACCCGGGCGAGTCCCGCTTCTACCTGTCGCTCGGTGACGACCTGATGCGGCTGTTCAAGGCGCAGATGGTCGAGCGCGTCATGTCGATGGCGAACGTGCCGGACGACGTGCCGATCGAGAACAAGATGGTCACGCGGGCCATCGCTTCGGCCCAGTCGCAGGTCGAGACGCAGAACTTCGAGACGCGCAAGAACGTCCTGAAGTACGACGAGGTGCTGAACAACCAGCGCACCGTCATCTACAAGGAGCGCCGCCGGGTGCTGGAGGGCGAGGACCTCCAGGAGCAGATCCGGCACATGATGGACGACACGATCGACGCGTACATCACGGCCGAGACGGTCGAGGGGTTCGCGGAGGAGTGGGACCTGGACCGGCTGTGGAGCGCCTTCCGGCAGCTCTACCCGATCAAGGTCACGGTGGAGGAGCTGGAGGACGCCGCGGGCGACCGCGCGGGCATCACCGCCGAGTTCATCGCCGAGTCCGTCAAGGACGACATCCACGAGCAGTACGAGGCCCGCGAGGCCACGCTGGGCTCCGACATCATGCGCGAGCTGGAGCGGCGCGTGGTGCTGTCGGTGCTGGACCGCAAGTGGCGCGAGCACCTGTACGAGATGGACTACCTGCAGGAGGGCATCGGCCTGCGGGCGATGGCCCAGAAGGACCCGCTGGTCGAGTACCAGCGCGAGGGCTTCGACATGTTCAACGCCATGCAGGAGGGCATCAAGGAGGAGTCCGTCGGCTACCTGTTCAACCTGGAGGTCCAGGTCGAGCAGCAGGTCGAGGAGGTCCCGGTGTCGGACTCCGGTCCGTCGCTGACCAAGCCGGAGATCCGGGCGAAGGGTCTGGACGCCCCGCAGCGGCCCGACCGGCTGCACTTCTCCGCTCCCACCGTGGACGGCGAGGGCGGTGTCGTCGAGGGCGACTTCGACGCGGATTCCGGTGACGACGCCGATTCCGGTATGACGCGTGCGGAGCGCCGCAAGGCCGCGAAGGCCACGGGCGGCCGTCGCCGCAAGAAGTAACCCGCGCCGCTCGCGGGACCACCGCCGGGGCCGGACACCACGCACAGCGTGGGGTCCGGCCCCGGCGGCTTTGGCGCGTGCGGGACCGGGTTCACGGGCGGGGGCCTTGGAGTTCCACGGCGGCGCAGCGCCAGCGCAGGTCGGGGCCCTGTTCCAGGCGGAAGGCCAGCGCGGTGAGGCGGTCGCCCGTCGCGATGCGGGCGAAGGCCTCGATGACCCCCGGGCCGGGGGTGAAGCGGCCGCAGCCGTGCAGGACGGGACTGAGCCGGCGGGCCTCGTACGGGCGCTCGTACGGGCGCTCGTGCGGGGGGTCGGCGGGGGCGAGGGTGATCAGCTGGTCGTAGGCCGGGCCGATGGTGTGGCCGATCAGGGAGTGCACGGGGCGGCGTCCGCTGAGGACGGCGAGCAGCCGCTCGGCGAACCAGTGGTGGGGGCCGCCGCCGCGATGGACCGCCGTGGGCGGCCGGCGCCGGTCGTGCCGGCGGCCGGGCCTCACGGCACCGGGCCCGGTCCCGCCCGGCCGCGCCGAGCCCCGCCCGGGTCCGGTGCCGGCGCTGCCGCTGCCGGCCGTACGGGGGCTCCCGCTGCCGGCGATCCCGGGCCGCGGGGAGGCCCCGGCGGGCGCGGTGCCTTCGGCGGCCGCGCCGGTGCGAGTCGTCCGCGCGGTCCCGGGAGCGGTGCTCGCGGCGCGTGCGCTGCTCCCGTGGAGCCCGGGCCCGCGGGGGCTCTCCGCGGTCCCCGTGGAGCCGGTCAGGGGAGCGGCGCTCCCGTTGGGCCCGTGCACGCGGGGGCGTCCGTCGGCCCCCGTGGCGGCGCCGGCTGCGGGGGTCGGGCCCGTGGTGGTGCGCGGTGTGCTGGTGGTCATGCCGGTTCGTCCCCGGGGTCGGGCCCGGAGTGGTACCGGGCGGTAACTTGGTAGGGGACTTCTACGGGGCCGCGAACACGCTCCGCAACGACGCCGTGGAGCCGCCCCGCACCCGGCCCGCCTTCACCTATCCGGGTCGGCCCCCGGCCGCCGCAGGGCTCCGCCCCGGGTCCCGCGGGGAGCGAAGTGGACGCCGAGCGCACCCGCCGCGGCACCCCGAAGGGGGACGCGGGCCGTCACGGACGGAGTCCGGCACGCCTCTTCGTCCTCCGCATCCCGGCTCCGTGTCCGTCGTGGGTCCCGGGGGCTGGGGCGGGGGAGCGCCCGTGCGGGGTCGGGGTGGGGGGAGCCGGGGGACTGTGGGCGGGACGGGGGGATCGGGGAGGAGGAGGGGTGGGGGGCGGTCGTATCCTGGGGGCGTTTCCGACTACCGAAAGCAGCCGGCCATGCGCGTGTACGTCCCCCTGACCCTGCCCGGGCTCGCCGAGGCGCACCAGGCCGGTGAGCTGGGCCCGGCTCCGCTGCGGGCGTACGCCGTCACGCCCGGACTGCGCGAGTGGTACGTGTCGGACGACATCGAGGAGCTGGAGTACGCCGCCCTGACCCGGGCCGCCGCCGCCTCGCTGCGGATGATCGCCGAGGACGGGGCCGCGCCACGCACCCGGGTCGTGGTGGCCGTCGACGTGGACGACAAGGCCGCCACCGCCGTCCCCGGCGTCGACGAGGCCACGCTCGGCCAGGTGGCCCTCGCGGGGGCCGTACGGCTCACCGTGGCGGCCGCGGTGCACGTGGACGCCGAGGACGCCCTGGAGGACGTCAGCGCCGCCGTGGCGGCCGTCGGGGCCGCGGACGGGGGCGACGCGGACGCGCAGTTCACCGTCGACGCAGCCGAGGACCACGAGCTGCTGTGGTTCGGCGTCCAGGAGATTCCGGGGCTGCTGAAGTGAGCGCGGCACCGGGGAACCCCGCATCCGCATCCGATCCCGGTGCCGAAGGCGCACCGCTGGTCGTCCCGACGCCCGAGGGTCCCGCGCTCGCCGCGCCCCTGGCGGCGTCCGTGGACCCCGCGCCCGCGGCCCCCGCCGCGCCGGTCCCCGTGCCCGCGGCCCCGCACATCGTCTGGGACTGGAACGGCACGCTGCTCCACGACATCGACGCCGTGATAGCCGCCACCAACGCCTCCTTCGCCGAGCTCGGCTTCGAGCCGATCACCCTGGAGCGGTACCGCGAGCTGTACGTCGTACCGGTGCCGAAGTTCTACGAGCGCCTCATGGGCCGGCTCCCCACGGACGCCGAGTGGCTGGTCATGGACGAGGCCTTCCACCGCCACTACTGGGCGGCCGCCGAGGACGCCGGGCTCGCCGAGGGGGCCCGCGAGCTGCTGCGCGGCTGGCAGGAGGAGGGGCTCACGCAGTCCCTGCTGTCCCTCGCGCCCCACGACAAGCTCGTGCCGCTCGTCCGGGCGCACGGGATCGACACGCATTTCCTGCGCGTCGACGGCCGTACCGGGCCCTCCCACACCACCAAGGCGGGACATCTCGTACGTCACTTGGCGGCCCTGGACGGGACGGGAGTGACGGCCCGGCGTACGGTCCTCATCGGAGACGCCGTGGACGACGCGCTGGCCGCCGCGCACGTCGGCGCGCGGGCCGTCCTCTACACGGGCGGTTCGCACAGCCGGGGCAGTCTGGAATCGGCCGGTGTCCCCGTCGTGGACAGCCTGGCGGAGGCCGTACGCACTGCTCGCGAGCTGGCCGGATAGCGACCGGCGCATGGGACCGGCGCATGAGCGGAGAGCGACGGCGCACCGGCCTGGCACGCCCGGCCGGGCGGGGCCCTGTCCAGAGTGTCAAAGTTACCCCCCGTCTTTTGTACACATACAGCTCATGACGAGCCGGGGGTGGAGCGAGATAGCCTGGTACCCGTGATCAGCGCGATAGTTCTCGGAGGCACCGAAGCCTCCGCCCGGCGCCCGGCGCACCACCGTGCCCGGGCCCTCGCTGATCCCCGCCCCCGGGACATCCTGCCGATCATGGCCGATTTCCTCCCGGTGGGTTCTCTCGACGGCATAGCGTCGATCCCGGACGGACAACGACACCCCGCCTCGCGGTGCTATGCCATTCCTTCCTTCACCTACGTCACGCAATGGCGCGCGACAGGAGCCAGAGGACATGCAGACCAAGCTGGACGAAGCAAAGGCCGAGCTGCTCGCGCGGGCGGCACGGGTAGCTGAGAACAGCCCGGCCGGGGGGCTACTTCCGACTGGGTCCGAGCAGGGGGAGCGTCCCGACCGGGACACGACCCTCTCCTACCTCCAGCGCTACTACCTGCACACCGCCCCGGAGGACCTCCTCGACCGGGACCCGGTCGACGTGTTCGGGGCGGCGCTCTCGCACTACCGGCTCGCGGAGAACCGTCCGCAGGGCACGGCGAACGTGCGCGTGCACACCCCCACGGTGGAGGAGAACGGCTGGACCTCCAGCCACTCCGTCGTCGAGGTGGTCACCGACGACATGCCCTTCCTCGTGGACTCGGTGACGAACGAGCTGTCCCGGCACGGGCGCGGCATCCACGTCGTGATCCACCCGCAGGTGGTCGTCCGCCGCGACGTCACCGGCCGGCTCATCGAGATCCTCGGCCCCGACTGCGACGCGCACGGTCCCCGCACCGCGCGCCCCCACGACTCCCTCGTCGAGTCCTGGATCCACGTCGAGATCGACCGGGAGACCGACAAGGCCGACCTCAAGCAGATCACCGCCGATCTGCAGCGCGTCCTGTCCGACGTGCGCGAGTCCGTCGAGGACTGGGAGAAGATGCGCGACGCGGCGCTGCGCATCGCGCAGGAGCTGCCCGAGGAGCCGACCGCCCCGGACCTTCGCGAGTACGAGCTCGAAGAGGCCCGCGAGCTGCTGCGCTGGCTCGCCGACGACCACTTCACCTTCCTCGGCTACCGCGAGTACAACCTCGTCGACGGCGACTCCCTGGCCGCCGTGCCCGGCACCGGCCTCGGCATCCTGCGCTCCGACCCGGTCCACCACGGCCAGGACGAGGCGCACCCCGTCTCCCCGTCCTTCAACCGGCTGCCGGCCGACGCCCGGGCCAAGGCCCGCGAGCACCGCCTGCTGGTGCTGACCAAGGCCAACAGCCGCTCCACCGTGCACCGCCCCTCGTACCTCGACTACGTCGGCGTGAAGAAGTTCGACGCCGAGGGCAACGTCGTCGGCGAGCGCCGCTTCCTCGGCCTGTTCTCCTCCGCCGCGTACACCGAGTCGGTCCGCCGGGTCCCGGTCATCCGCCGCAAGGTCGCCGAGGTCCTCGAAGGCGCCGGCTTCGCCCCGTCCAGCCACGACGGCCGCGACCTGCTCCAGATCCTGGAGACCTACCCGCGCGACGAGCTGTTCCAGACCCCGGTCGACCAGCTCCAGGCCATCGCCACCTCCGTCCTGTACCTCCAGGAACGCCGCCGGCTGCGGCTGTACCTGCGCCAGGACGAGTACGGGCGCTACTACTCCGCGCTGGTCTACCTGCCGCGCGACCGCTACACGACCGGCGTGCGGCTGCGGCTGATCGCGATCCTGCAGGAGGAGCTCGACGGCATCAGCGTCGACTTCACCGCCTGGAACACCGAGTCGATCCTCTCCCGCATCCACTTCGTCGTCCGCGTCCCGCAGGGCACCGAGCTGCCCGTGCTGACCGACGCCGACGTCGAGCGGATCGAGGGCCGGCTGGTCGAGGCCGCCCGCTCCTGGGCCGACGGCTTCGGCGAGGCGCTCGTCGCCGAGCTGGGCGAGGAGCGCGCCGCCGAGCTGCTGCGCAAGTACGCGAACTCCTTCCCCGAGGGCTACAAGGCCGACCACTCGCCGCGCTCGGCCGTGGCGGACCTCTGCCACCTGGAGCGGCTGAACGCCAGCGACCGCGAGTTCGCGCTCTCGCTGTACGAGCCGGTCGGCGCGGGCCCCGGCGAACGCCGGTTCAAGATCTACCGCACGGGCGAGCAGGTCTCGCTCTCCGCGGTCCTGCCGGTCCTGCAGCGCCTGGGCGTCGAGGTCACCGACGAGCGGCCGTACGAGCTGCGCTGCACCGACCGCACCAACGCGTGGATCTACGACTTCGGTCTGCGGATGCCGCTGCAGAGCGGCAACGGGGACTCCGCCGGGACCACCAACTACCTCGGCGACGACGCCCGCGAGCGGTTCCAGGACGCCTTCTCGGCGGTCTGGCAGGGCGACGCCGAGAACGACAACTTCAACACCCTGGTGCTGGGCGCCGGACTGACCTGGCGACAGGCCGTGGTCCTGCGCGCGTACGCCAAGTACCTGCGCCAGGCCGGCGCCACCTTCAGCCAGGACTACATGGAGGACACCCTCCGCAACAACGTCCACACCACCCGGCTGCTGGTCTCCCTCTTCGAGGCCCGGATGTCGCCGGGCCGCCAGTCCGCCGGCACCGAGCTCGTCGACGCGATGCTGGAGGAGCTGGACGGGGCCCTGGACCAGGTCGCCTCGCTGGACGAGGACCGGATCCTGCGCTCCTTCCTCACCCTCATCAAGGCGACGCTGCGCACGAACTTCTTCCAGCTCAACGATGCGGGCGAGCAGCACTCCTACGTGTCGATGAAGTTCGACCCGCAGGCCATCCCCGACCTGCCGGCGCCGCGTCCGGCCTTCGAGATCTGGGTGTACTCCCCGCGCGTCGAGGGCGTCCACCTGCGCTTCGGCAAGGTCGCCCGAGGCGGCCTGCGCTGGTCCGACCGGCGCGAGGACTTCCGTACGGAGATCCTCGGCCTGGTCAAGGCGCAGATGGTCAAGAACACCGTCATCGTGCCCGTCGGCGCCAAGGGCGGCTTCGTCGCCAAGAACCTCCCGGACCCGTCGGTGGACCGCGACGCCTGGCTCGCCGAGGGCATCGCCTCGTACAAGATCTTCATCTCGGCGCTGCTCGACATCACCGACAACATGGTCGGCGGCGAGGTCGTGCGGCCCAAGGGCGTGGTCCGCCACGACGAGGACGACACCTACCTCGTCGTCGCCGCCGACAAGGGCACCGCGACCTTCTCCGACATCGCCAACGGGGTCGCCGAGTCCTACGGGTTCTGGCTGGGCGACGCCTTCGCCTCCGGCGGCTCGGCCGGCTACGACCACAAGGGCATGGGCATCACCGCCCGCGGCGCCTGGGAGTCCGTCAAGCGGCACTTCCGCGAGCTCGGGCACGACACCCAGACCCAGGACTTCACGGTCGTCGGCGTCGGCGACATGTCCGGCGACGTGTTCGGCAACGGCATGCTGCTCTCCGAGCACATCCGCCTGGTCGCGGCCTTCGACCACCGGCACATCTTCATCGACCCCACCCCGGACGCGGCGACCTCCTACGCCGAGCGCCGGCGGCTGTTCGAGCTGCCGCGCTCCTCGTGGGCGGACTACGACACCTCGCTGCTCTCCGCGGGCGGCGGGATCCACCCGCGCAGCGCGAAGGCCATCCCGGTCAACGCGCACCTGCGCGAAGCCCTCGGGATCGAGGCGGGCGTCTCCAAGATGACCCCCGCCGACCTGATGCAGGCCATCCTCAAGGCCCCCGTGGACCTGCTGTGGAACGGCGGCATCGGTACGTACGTCAAGGCGACGGCCGAGACGCACGCGGACGTCGGCGACAAGGCCAACGACGCCATCCGCGTCAACGGCTCCGATGTGTGCGCCAAGGTCATCGGCGAGGGCGGCAACCTGGGCCTGACCCAGCTCGGCCGCATCGAGTTCGCGCGCAGCGGCGCCGGCGGCGAGGGCGGCAAGGTCAACACCGACGCCATCGACAACAGCGCGGGCGTGGACACCTCCGACCACGAGGTGAACATCAAGATCCTGCTGAACTCGGTGGTCGCCGACGGGGACCTGACCGTCAAGCAGCGCAACAAGTTCCTCGCCGAGATGACCGACGAGGTCGGCCGCCTGGTGCTGCGCAACAACTACGCGCAGAACGTGGCCCTGGCCAACGGCGCCGCCCAGGCCCCCAGCCTGCTCCACGCCCAGCAGCGCTTCATGCGCCGCCTGGGCCGTGACGGCCTGCTGGACCGGGCCCTGGAGTTCCTGCCCAACGACCGGCAGCTGCGCGAGCTGCTGAACAACGGCAAGGGCCTGACCCAGCCGGAGCTGGCCGTCCTGTTCGCCTACACCAAGATCACGGTGGCGGACGAGCTCATCCACACCGAGCTCCCGGACGACCCGTACCTGGCCCGCCTGCTGCACGCCTACTTCCCGGGCGCGCTGCTCGCGAAGTTCCCCGAGCAGGTCGACGGGCACGCGCTGCGCCGCGAGATCATCACCACGGTGCTGGTCAACGACACCGTCAACAGCGGTGGCTCGACCTTCCTGCACCGCCTGCGCGAGGAGACCGGGGCCTCCCTGGAGGAGATCGTCCGGGCGCAGCTCGCGGCCCGCGAGATCTTCGGTCTGGCCGCGGTGTGGGACGCGGTCGAGGCCCTCGACAACGAGGTCGCCGCAGACGTCCAGACCCGGATCCGGCTGCACTCGCGGCGCCTGGTCGAGCGCGGTACGCGCTGGCTGCTGAACAACCGGCCGCAGCCGCTCCAGATCACCGAGACCATCGAGCTCTTCGCGGAGCGGGTGGAGCGGGTCTGGTCGGACGTGCCGAAGCTGGTGCGGGGCGCGGACCTGGAGTGGTACGAGGCGGTCATGGCCGAGCTGATCGGCGAGGGCGTGCCGGAGGAGCTGGCGGCCAAGGTGGCCGGCTTCTCGTCGGCCTTCCCGACGCTGGACATCGTGGCGATCGCGGACCGTACGGGTGTCGAGCCGCTGGCCGTCGCCGAGGTGTACTACGACCTCGCCGACCGGCTGGACATCACCCAGCTGATGGACCGGATCATCGAGCTGCCGCGGGCCGACCGCTGGCAGTCGATGGCCCGCGCGTCCATCCGCGAGGACCTGTTCTCGGCGCACGCGGCGCTGACCGCGGACGTGCTGGCGGTCGGGAACGGGGCTTCGACTCCCGAGGAGCGCTTCAAGGCGTGGGAGGAGAAGAACGCGGCGATCATCGGGCGCGCGCGGACGACTCTGGACGAGATCCAGGGGTCGGACGACTTCGACCTGGCGAACCTGTCCGTCGCCATGCGGACGATGCGCTCGCTGCTCCGGTCGCACGCGTAGCCCTGCGGGGCTCGCGCGGAACGGGCCGGGCCCGGGACCCTCAGGGGGTCCCGGGCCCGGCCCGTTCGTCGTGGTCCGTTCAGCGCTTCCTGGTGAATTCCTCGTACGCGTCGCAGACCTCTTCCGAGGGGCCGTCCATGCGCAGGACGCCCGATTCGAGCCAGATCGCGCGGTCGCAGGTCTCGCGGACCGTGCCGATGCCGTGGCTGACGAGGAAGACGGTGCCGGCGTGTTCGCGCAGTTCCTCGATGCGGGCCTGGCTGCGGCGCTGGAAGGCGGCGTCGCCGGTGGCCAGGGCCTCGTCGATCATCAGGACGTCGTGGTCCTTGGCGGCGGCGATGGAGAAGCGCAGCCGGGCGCCCATGCCGGAGGAGTAGGTGCGCATGGGCAGGCTGATGAAGTCGCCCTTCTCGTTGATGCCGGAGAAGTCGACGATCTCCTGGTAGCGCTCGCGGATCTGCTGCTTGGTCATCCCCATGGCGAGGCCGCCGAGGACCACGTTGCGTTCGCCGGTCAGGTCGTTGAGCAGGGCGGCGTTCACGCCGAGCAGCGAGGGCTGGCCGTGCGAGAAGATCCGGCCGCCGGCGACCGGCTGGAGGCCCGCGATCGCGGCCAGCAGGGTGGACTTGCCCGAGCCGTTGGTGCCGATCAGGCCGATGGCCTCGCCCTTGTACGCGGTGAAGCTGACGCCCTTGACGGCGTGCACCTCGCGGATGCCGGGGGCGGTCTTGCGGGAGAAGAGCCGGCTCAGGGCCGCGGTCGCGCCGCCCTTGCGGCCGCCCGAGCCCTGCACCTTGTAGATCACGTGGACGTCGTCGGCGATGACCGTCGGGACCCGGGTGGTGGCGGCGGTTGTGGTGCTTGCGGTTGCGGTAGCGGTGTCAGCCACGGCCGTACTCCTCCTCTGCCTTC
Organism: Streptomyces sp. NPDC002104; assembly: GCF_053593795.1. Classification (NCBI taxonomy): domain Bacteria; kingdom Bacillati; phylum Actinomycetota; class Actinomycetes; order Kitasatosporales; family Streptomycetaceae; genus Streptomyces; species Streptomyces sp. NPDC002104. The sequence goes on from NZ_JBSFDF010000006.1 coordinate 28,526, forward strand.
CAGAAGAAAACGAACCCGCCGAGGCCGGCGAGCAGGGCCCAGCCCAGGGCCACCAGCCAGACGTGCGGCGGGAGCTGGCTCGCCTTGTACGAGTCGATGAGCGCGAAGCGCATCAGGTCGATGAAGACGGCGGCGGGGTTGAGCTTGAGGGCCATCGAGACCCAGGACGGCAGGTGGTCCGTCTTCAGCATCTGGTCGATCGACCACATGACGCCCGAGCCGTACATCCAGGTCCGCAGGATGAACGGCATCAGCTGGCTGATGTCCGGGCGCTTCGCGCCGATCCGTGCCATGACCATGGCGCAGCCGGCGCAGAAGACGGCCATGAGGACGAGGGTGGGCGCGGCGAGCAGCCAGCTCAGGGCCGGGGTCTGGCCGTAGATGAGCAGCAGGATGATCAGCGCGCCCATGGTGATCAGGAGCTGCTGGAAGAGCTGGACGACGGTGGACAGCGGCAGGGAGGCGCGCGGGAAGTGCAGGGCGCGGACCAGGCCGAGGTTGGACTGCACGGCGCGCGTGGAGGCGTTGAAGCAGCTTCCGATGAAGTCCCAGACGAAGACGCCCGTGATCAGGAACGCGATGTAGTCCGGTACGCCGCGCTGGGCGTGCATCACGATGCCGAAGATGAAGTAGTAGACGGCCGCGTTGAGCAGCGGGGTCACCAGGTGCCAGACCTGGCCCAGGCTCGCCTGGCTGTACTGGGCGTGCATCCGGGCGGTGGCGTACGCGGTCACGAAGTGGCGCCGGCCCCAGAGCTGCGCGATGTAGCGGGGGAGCGTGGGGCGGGCTCCGCTGAGGGTCAGGCCGTGGGCCTCGGCCAGCTCGGCCACGGGGTCCGGGGCCGTCGCCCTGCTCTTGTTGTTGTCCCTGCCCTTGCCCGTGGTCCGGCCCGTGCGGTGCGAGGGGGCGGGCGGTGGCGCGGTGGTCACTGTCACGAGAGTCGCTTTCGACGGGGTCCGTGCGTCGGGATCGACGATGGGACGGGGCCGTATCGTCGCTACGGTGAGGGTAGGTCGTGCATCGTCGAAACGCAACCGTATCGGCGTCGCGGGTTATGCTCTGCTCATGACGCCTGAGCCCCCTGCCGCCCCTGCCGCACCCGCCGCCCGCAGAGCCCCCGCGGGGGCCGCCGTCCTGCGGGAGGACGTGACCGAGGCGATCCGGACGGCCGTCGTCGAGGAGCTCGCGACGGTGGGCTTCGCGCGGATGTCGATCGAGGGCATCGCGCGGCGGGCGGGCGTCGGGAAGACGGCCGTGTACCGCCGGTGGAAGTCGAAGCTGCACCTGGTCCTCGACCTGGTGGGCGCCTTCGCGGCGGACGGCCTGCCGGTGCCGTCGACGGGCTCGCTCTACGGGGACGTACGGGCGCTGCTGGAGGTGATGTCGCACGTGCTGCGGCATCCGGTGGCCTCGGCGGTGATCCCCGACCTGCTGGTCGAGGCGGCGCGGAATCCGGAGATCGCGGACGCGGTGCGGGGGGCGCTGCTGGACGGGCAGCGGCGGATGGCGGAGGGGATCATCTCCGAGGCGGTGTCGCGCGGCGAGCTGCCCGTGGGGGTTGACGCGGGGAGGGCGCTCGATCTGGCGATCGGGCCGTTGTACTGGCGGCAGGTCGTCGTACGGGACACCGTGCCGCGGGGGTATCTGGACGACCTCGCCCGGTCGGTGGTCGCCGGGCTCACGGCCGGGCCGGCGGCGTAGGCTGCGCCGCCGCTGCGCGGGGCTCGCCTCCCCTACCCGCCCTTCGCCCGTTCCCCGGGCGCTGCCCGGAGCCCGGTCCTCGAACGCCGGACGGGCTGGGGAGGCGAGCCCCGGGGGCGGACTACGGCCAGCGGCCCGTGGTGAGGTGGGCCAGGGTGGGTTCCGGGGTGGCGGAGGGGGCCGCGGGGGTGGGGCGGCGGTCTTCCAGGGGGGTGATGGGGGGCGTCGGCTGGCTCAGGAAGACGCGGCGGACCACGCGCTCCGCGGCCCGGCCGTCGTCGTGCGTGCAGAACCGGGTCCGGAAGGACGCGCGGAGCTGGGCGGAGCGGGAGCCCTGCCAGTGGCCGGTGGAGAAGATGTCCACCAGCTCGTCCTCGGTGCGCGCGATCGCCCCCGGGGGGAAGGCCCGCAGGTCGAAGTAGGTGCCGCGGGAGGCCTCGTACGCCTCCCAGTCGTCGGCGTGGATGACGATCGGGCGGTCCAGGGCCGCGTAGTCGAACATCAGGGACGAGTAGTCCGTCACCAGCGCGTCCGAGGCCAGGCAGAGTTCCTCGACGGAGGGGTGCGCGGAGACGTCGAGGAGCCGCGGGTGGGGTTCGGGGGCGGGTGAGCCCGCGTACGTGAGGTGGGTGCGGGTCAGGATCGTGTAGCGCGGGCCCAGGTCGCGCAGGATGCGGTCGAAGTCCGGGTGGGCCGGGCGGCTGCGCCGGTAGTCGCGGTGGGTCGGCGCGTACAGGATCGCCGTGGAGCCCGGCGGGATGCCGAGGCGTTCGCGCAGTTCCAGGACGTCCGCCTGGGTGGCCCGGTGGAACACGTCGTTGCGCGGGTAGCCGTATTCGAGCGTGGTGTAGGAGGACGGGACCGCCTTTTCCCAGACCAGGGTCGAGTGACGGTTCGAGGAGAGCAGGTAGTCCCACTGGTCCGCGCCGCGCAGCAGGCCCGCGAAGTCCGGTGTGGGGGTGGCCGCCGGGCGGTCCTGGAGGTCGAGGCCGACCCGCTTGAGCGGGGTGCCGTGCTGCGTCTGGACGAGGATCTGGCCGGGGCGCTTGACCAGCGCACGGTCGAAGTTGACGTTCGTGACGAGGTACGTGGCCCGGGCCAGGGCCGTCCAGTACGCCGCCGAGCCCGGGCGCAGCGGGGTGGTGCCGCGGGGCAGGGTCGGGGCGTGCTCCGGGTCGCAGATCCACGCGGTCCGCATGCGCGGGGCGAGTTCGCGCAGCTTGGCCTCGATCGCCGCCGGGTTGCAGGCGTAACCGCCGTGCCAGTACGCGGAGAAGACCGCCAGCTCCGGGCGGAGCGGGAGCAGCCGCTGGGCGCGGTAGTGCAGGCGCAGGGCGGTTTCGCGCAGGCCCCGGCCCAGGGTGAGCCCGGCGCGGCCCGCCGTGAGCGAGGCCGAGCGGAGCAGGGAGAGGATGCGGTACGCGCGCCGCGTGCCCAGCCGCATCAGGAGGTGGCGGGTGCGGTCCGTGCGGCTCAGGGACAGCGGCCGGGGGCCCGGCACCTGGTAGCGGCGCAGCAGCGCCGAGGCCCGGGCGAAGAACTCGGCCCGGGCGGCGCGCGGGAGCCGGCGCGGGTCCGCGTACAGGGCGCAGAAGTGCTCGGCCATCCGCCGGTGCACGGCGGGCCGCCAGCGCTCCAGCTCGGGGCGGGTGGCGAGGTAGCCGAAGACGCGGTCGTACTGGTCGAAGACGTCCAGGTGGCGCCGGGTGGACGTGGTCAGGATCGAGCCCGTGCGGCGCTGGCGGTAGTGGACGCAGACCCGGTCCAGGACGGCGACCGACTCCGCCGCCAGGAGCGCCGGGTAGGTCCAGGGGGTGTCCTCGTAGAAGCCGGGCGGGAAGGAGAGGCCCTCGCGCTCCACGTACTCGCGGCGGTAGGCCTTGTTCCACACGACCATCAGCATGCCGAGGAGGGCGGGGCGGTCGGCGAGGCGGAAACTGGCCGGACCCTCCTCGGAGAGGCGGTGGGACTGGCTGTTGCGGACCAGCTCGCCGGACCAGTAGGTGCGCGCGTAGTCGTAGACGAGGACGTCCGGGGAGCCGGTGGCCTTGAGCCGGTCGGTGATGGCCTGGAGGGCGCCGGGGGCCAGGGTGTCGTCGCCGTCGAGGAAGAGCACGTAGTCGCCGGTGGCCCGGGAGAGGCCCGCGTTGCGGGCCGGTCCCAGGCCGAGGTTGTGCGCCAGGTGCACGGCGGTGACCCGGGGGTCGCGGGCCGCGTGGTCGTCGATGATCGAACCGCAGGCGTCCGGGGAGGCGTCGTCGACCACGATCAGTTCGAGATCCGGGTACGACTGGGTCAGGACCGAGTCCAGACTCTCCTGGAGGTACGCCTGGACCTTGTACGCGGGCACGATGACGCTGAACCGGGGCACGGCACATCCAGGGGTCGGCGCGGACATATGGCCCAGGAACCCCCGGCGTGGTGATCGGGTTACGCGGGGTGCGGCATTCGGGTTACGGAGCGTCAACCCGGCACGTCAACACCATGATCAGAGACTGATTTCTTGATCGATCCCCGGCTGTCGCCGCCTACTTGATCGCTCCCGCCATCACCCCCGAGACGAACTGCCGCTGGAAGGCGAAGAAGACGACGAGGGGCACCACCATCGACAGGAAGGCGCCGGGCGCGAGCACGTCGATGTTGTTCCCGAACTGCCGCACCTGCTGCTGGAGCGCGACCGTGACGGGCGGGTGCGCCGAGTCCGCGAAGACGAGGGCGACCAGCATGTCGTTCCACACCCACAGGAACTGGAAGATGCCGAGCGAGGCGATCGCCGGACCGCCCAGGGGCAGCACCACCCGCGCGAACAGCCGCAGTTCGCCCGCCCCGTCGAGCCGGGCCGCCTCCAGCAGCTCGCGCGGGATCTCCGCGAAGAAGTTGCGCAGCAGGAACACCGCGAACGGCAGCCCGAAGGCGGTGTGGAAGAGGACCACGCCCGCGGTGGTCTCGAACAGGCCGATGGAACCGAAGAGTTCGGAGACCGGGATCAGCGCCACCTGGACGGGTATGACGAGCAGCGCGACCACGATCAGGAACAGCCAGTCACGGCCGGGGAACTCCAGCCAGGCGAAGGCGTATCCGGCGAACGATCCCAGCGCCAGGACGAGCAGGGTCGCCGGGACGGCGATGGCCGCCGTGTCGATCAGCGAGCCCGTGACCGTGTCGTTGGACAGCAGCCGCTCGTAGTTGCCGGCCGTGAGGCGGGAGGGGGCCGTCAGCACCCGCCACCAGCCCCCGTCGTTCAGATCGGTGGGGGAGAGGAACGAGGAGGCCAGCAGCCCGAGCGTGGGCAGCAGCCAGAACAGGGCCGTGAGGACCAGGAAGACGCGCAGCGCCCCGCCGGCCGCCCGGGCGGCGAGGGACCGCGAGGTCGGCACGGTGCGCGGTGGTGTGCTCATCGGCGGGCCTCCCGGCGCATCCGGCGGATGTTGTAGGCCATGACGGGAGCCACCAGCACCAGCAGCAGCACCGCGATGGCACTGCCCAGCCCCGGATCGGCGTCGGTGCCGAAGGAGGTCCGGTACAACTGGAGCGCCAGGACGTTGGCGTCGTCCTGCACCGCGCCCGGGGCGATCACGAAGACCAGGTCGAACACCTTCATCACGTTGATGACGAGGGTCACCATGACGACGGCCAGGACGGGCGCCAGCAGCGGCACCGTGATCCGCCGCAGCACCTGCCACTCGCTCGCCCCGTCCACCCGCGCCGCCTCCAGCAGCTCGCGCGGTACGGCGGCCAGCCCGGCCCCGATCAGCACCATCGCGAACCCGGCCCACATCCACACGTAGGCCCCGATCACCGCCGGGGTCACCAGGGTCGGGCCGAGCCACTCGACGCCCGCGTACGCCTCCCGGAAGTTCGAGGCGGGCAGCCGCAGCGTCGCGCCGTCGGCCGCCGCGGACAGGGTGAAGGTGCCGTCCGCCCGGGTCCGCGCCGAGTCGACCACCCGGCCGTCCTTGACCGCCTCGACGCGCAGCCCCGACAGGGCGGACTCGGTGGGGTCGACGCTGTTCGTCGTACCGCCCCCGCCCCGGGTGAAGTCCTGCCAGGCGGTGCCGGTGACCTTCCCGGGCTCGGTGCCGGCCGGCTTCGCCGTGGCGGTGCCCTCGGGCAGCGCGTCCGGGGCGATCCCGACCAGCGGGAGGAGGGCCGCCGTGCCCGCCCGGACCGGATCGCGGGTCACGTACGCGCCCCCGTCCGCCGGGACCAGCGGCGACTCCCGGCCGGGGCGGGCCTTGGGGAAGGCGGAGGACTCGGCGAAGGTGTCGTGGACGCCGACCCAGACGGCGTTGGCGACGCCCCGGTCGGGGTCGGCGTCGTAGACGAGCCGGAAGATGATGCCCGCCGCGAGCATCGAGATGGCCATCGGCATGAAGACGATCAGCTTGAAGGCCGTTCCCCAGCGCACCCGTTCGGTCAGCACGGCGAACAGCAGACCGAGCACGGTGGCGGAGACCGGGGCCAGCACCACCCAGATCGCCGTGTTGCCCAGCGCCGTGCGGATCGTGTCGTCGCGCAGGATCTCCCCGTAGTTCCCGGCGCCCACGAACTCCTCGCCCGAGCGGTCGAAGAAGCTGCGGTACAGCGAGTAGCCGATGGGGTGCACGACGAGCGCGCCGAGCAGGACGAGGGAGGGCAGGAGGAACGCCGCGGCCGTCAGCCGGCGGCGCCGGGTCTCCCTGGCCTTGGGGGAGGTCGCCACGGGATCAGTTCCCGTAGGCCTTGGCCGCGTCCGCCTCCAGCCTCGCCTGCGTCCCCGCCACGTCGGCCGGGTTCGCCAGGAAGTCCTGGAGCGCCTTCCACTCGCCCGCGCCCGGGGTCCCGCCGAACGCCGCCGGAGCCTGGTCCGACATGTCGAAGCGGAAGTCGTCGCCGGCTGCGATCAGGGCCTGGGCCATGCCGCGCTGGATGTCGTTCGGGTACGCGGCCGGCTCCAGGGACTTGTTCGGGGAGAGGAACCCGCCCTCACGGGCGTGGATCCGCGCCGAGTCCGCCGAGGCCAGGAACGTCAGCAGCGCCTGCGCGCCCTTCGAGGGCTTCAGCGCGACCGCCACGTCCCCGCCCGAGACCACCGGGGCCTTGGCGCCGACCGCCGGGAAGGGAAAGACCAGCGCGTCCGTGCCCACCTTCGCCTCGGTCTGCGCGATGTTCACCGCCACGAAGTCGCCCTCGTAGACCATCGCGGCCGCCGGCCGGTCCCCGCCGGTGAAGGTCTGCGTCACCGACTTCGGGAACTCGGTCGCCAGCGCCCCGCTCTGGCCGCCCGCCAGGAAGTCCTTGCGGCCGAACAGCTCGGCGAGCGAGGTCAGCGCCTGCTTCACGCTGTCGTCCGTCCACTTCAGCTGGTGCTTGGCCAGCTGGTCGTACTTCTCCGGACCCGCCTGCGAGAGGTAGACGTTCTCGAACCAGTCGGTCAGGGTCCAGCCGTCGGCCCCCGCCACCGACACCGCCGGGGTGCCGGACGCGGAGAGGGTGTCGGCCGCGGTGAGCAGCTCCTTCCAGGTCTTCGGGGGCGTCACGCCCGCCGCCTCGAAGGCCTTCGCGTTGTACCAGATCAGCGACTTGTTGGCGGCCTTGTAGTACACGCCGTACTGGGTGCCGTCGACCGCGCCCAGCGTCTTCCAGCCGGGCGAGTAGTTCTTGTCGAGCTGGGCCTGCGCCTCGGCGCCGACCGGCTGCGCCCACTTGTTCTTCACCGCCGAGACCAGCGCCCCGACCTGCGGGAGCAGCGCCACGTCCGGCGGGGCGCCGCCCGCGATCTTCGAGCCGAGGAAGGTGACGATCGGGTCCTGCGCCGGGACGAAGGTGACCGTGGCGCCGGTCCGCTTCTCGAACTCCTTCAGCACCTTGACGAAGTTCGCCTGCTCCGCGCCCGTCCAGACGGCGGCGACCTCCAGCTTCTCCCCGTCGAGGCGGGGTAAGGCGACGGCCGGCCCGGCCGAGGTGCCGGGGCCGTCCGCGGCCTTCGCCGGCTCCTTGCCGTCGCCGCCGCACGCGCTGAGCGCCAGCGCGCCGGCCACGGCCAGAGCGGCCCACGTGTGGTGCCCGCGGAGAGATGTAGTGCGGCTCGTTCCCTGCTTGCGCATGGCGGTGCCCCCGGTGCCTCGCTGGCGATGGTGTGTCCCGTGCCACAAGGTCTACGCCGCCCCGCGCACCCCCGCAATACCGCCTCGCGGTGTACGGGGGTGCGCCGAGCGCCGCTCAAGTGCCGGTCAGGGGCCGCCCGGGCGCCGTTTCGCGGGCCCGTTCAGGGGGCCGGCGGGAACAGCACCGGTACCGCCGACACCAGGTGCGAGGCCCGGTCCAGGGCGCTGGCCAGCAGGGCCAGGTCGGTCGGGCCGTTGCCCAGCTCGCGGACCGGGCGCCGGGCCGGCGGATCGCCCATCCGCTCCCACTCCACCGGCACCACGGTCGGCCGCAGCGTCGCCGTCCGGGGGATCCGGCCGGTGACCCGGCCGCCCTGGAAGGGGACCGTCCGCCCGTCGGCGTACCGGAGCACGCCCCGGCCGGGACCCGGCTGGTCGGGGGCGTCGAGCTCCACGCGCAGGGTCGTGAGCCGGGCCAGCTCGGTGTCGGCCGTCCGGTCCGGGCGGGCGCTGGTGGCCACCAGGTGCACCCCGAGGCGGGCGCCCTCGCGGGCCACCGCCTCCAGGGCGCGGACCACCGAACCGGCGGCGGGCCGGCCCGTGCTGCCCAGGCCCGGTGCGACCAGCGCGTCGAAGTCGTCCACGAGCACGACCAGGCGCGGCAGCGGGCTGGGCCCGGCCGCCGGATCCGTACGGGTGGCCGAGGTGCGCAGCCGCAGGGTGCCCGAACGCTGGGGTTCGAGATCGCCGCGCAGCTCGCCCGGGGTGGGCGGGCGGGGGGAGACCATCCGGTCGGAGACCTCGCGCGCGGCGTGCCACTCGGAGAACGGCACCCCGTCCAGGAACTCGGCCCGCCGCTTCAGCTCGGCGCCCAGCGCCTGCGCGAACTCCCGCATCCGCAGCGGGTCCGAGGCGACCAGGTGCGCCGAGACGTGCGGCAGCTCCGTGCAGGGCAGCAGGCCGTCGCCGCGCTCGCCGCCGGCCCCGTCGAGCAGGACCAGGCCGAGCCGGTCGGGCCGGGCGGCGGCCGACAGGGAGGCCGCCACGGAACGCAGCAGTTCCGTACGGCCGCTGCCGGCGGGCCCCTCGATCAGCACGTGCGGCCCGTCGGTGACCAGTTCGGCGCCCACCGGCCCGCGCCGGCCGCTGCCGAGGACCAGCTCCGCGAGCCCGCCGACGCGCTGCCCCTGATCGGTGGCGGCGGCCCAACGGGCCATCAGTGAGGCCGGGGTGGCCCGGGCCAGCCCCAACTCGTCGAGCAGCCGCGAGGTCTGGGGCAGATGCGCGGCGGCCGGCCGGTAACCGCCCTCCGGTCCGGGGGAGTCGGCCTTGAGCGGGGCCAGGGCGCGGGCGAACCGCTCCGCCCAGGCCGCCGAGACGGCGTCCGCGGTGGCCGTCGTACCGGAGGCGGCCGGTGTGCCGCCGGAGACCGCGAAGGTCCGTACCGTCGTGGCCACGTCACCGCTGAGCAGGGCGGCCGTGGCACAGTCCCGGAAGGCGGGGGAGGCCGCGCAGGCCGCCTCGTAGGTCTCGGTGACCGGCGAGGCGGGCGTCGCCGCCGGAGCCTCGGCCAGGGCCAGCACGTGGATCCCGGCGGCCGGCCCGTGCGAGGCCAGCCGGCTGGTGACGTCCCGGAGCGGCCCGGGACCGGGGTCCCCGTCGAGGACCAGGAGGGTGTACGGGCCCCGGTAGGCGTACGAGGCCTCGCGCACCGCGTCCGCCCCCGCGGCGGCCCAGTGGGTGCCGAGGGGCCCGTCGTCGAGCCGCCGGGTCAGCTCCCCGGCGCGGGCGGCCGCCTGATCGCGGTCGTACGCGAGCAGCAGCCGGCAGTCCTGCCCGTGCGCGGGGCGTACGTGGGGCAGCCAGCCGAGCCAGCCCCAGTCGCGGCGGCGTTCGGCGAGCGGGCGGGCCCGGTCGGTGGCGACCAGCACGATCTCCAGCCGCTGGCCGGGGGCGTGCAGTGCCGCGAGCCGCGCGATGACGGAGCGGGCCACACCGGTCAGCCGGGCCCGGGGCCCCGCGATGCCGAGCGCGCCGGTTTCGCGGAGCGGGACCTCGCTGCCCGCGCCGAGCGTGACCTCCAGCCCGGGGGGCCCGGCCCACAGCCGCGGGGCCGGCCCGAGGGCGGTGAGCAGCAGGCTCGCGGGATCGTCGGAGCCGGGCCGCGCGATGACGGCGGCGGCGGCCTCGGCGACGACCTCCACCTCGGCGGCATCGGCCCCGCGCACCCACTTGCGCGCCCAGGCCCCGATACCGCGCCGCCCCGCACGCCGGGGCTCGGCCTCCCGGCCGCCCGCCCCGGGCTCCTCCCAGCCCCCCGCACCGTGATGCTCGACCCCGGTCCGCTGCGCGGCCCCGGGCCCGTCGTACCGGGCGGCTCCGGCCGGGTGGGCCGCCGCGGGGAATCCCGCCGCCCCACCGTGCCCTGCTCCGGCGGGGCGGGCCGCCCCGGAGTAGGGGTCCGCCGCTCCGCCGCCCTGCCCTGCTCCGGCGTAGGGGTCGGCGGCTCCGGGGCGCGGGCCGGGCTGCCCGGGCTGCTGCCCGGGGGCTGCGCCGGGGTGGGCCGGCCCGGCGTACTGGCCGGGGGCGCCGGCGGGGTGCGCCGGTCCGGCGTACTGGCCGGCGTCGGGCCGGCCGGGGTGCACCGGTTCGGTGTACTGGCCGGGGGTGCTGCCGGGGTGTGCCGGTCCGGCGTGCCGGTCGGGCTGTGCGGTTCCGGTGTGTCGGTCGGGGGTGCCGGCGGCCTGTGCCGATGCCGCGTACCGGTCGGGGTGTGCCGGGCCGGTGTGCTGGCCGGGGGTGCCGCTGGGCTGTGCCGGTCCCGGGTACTGGCCGGGGGTGCTGCCGGGGTGTGCGGTTCCGGCGCGTCGGTCGGGCGTGCCGGCGGCCTGTGCCGATTCCGCGTACCGGCCGGGGTGTGCCGGTCCGGTGTGCTGGCCGGGGGTGCTGCCGGGGTGTGCCGGTCCGGTGTGCTGGCCGGGGGTGCTGCCGGGGTGTGCCGGTCCCGGGTACTGGCCGGGGACTCCGCCGCCCTGTGCCGGTCCGGCGTCGGGGCGGTCGGGGAGCGAGTGGTGTCCGGCGCCCCCGGCACCGGAGGCGGGCCTGGCGATGCGGCCCGCGCGGTGCGGGTCGGCTTCGCCGTCCCGGCCGGCCTCGCCGTACGGCCAGGGGTCCGCGGGAACGGGGCCCGACGGGCCCCGGCCGCCCGCGGAGTGGGGCTCGGCGCCCCGGGCGGCCGGGACCGTTCCGGTGCTGCCGTCCCAGTGCGCCGCGGGCGCACCCGGGTTCGCGTACCCGGGGCCACCGGCCGCGGAGCCGGACCGGACGGGGTCGGGGGCGGAGCCCCCGTTTCGGGAAGGGGCGGGGTGGGGGATATGCCCCTGCGCCCCCCGGCCCCCCGCGTCGGGGCGCGCCCCTGCGGCCCAGGCTCCGCCGGAGGTGCCGCCGTCGGCGTGCGACCCGGCCGCGCTGCCCGGCGTAGACCCGGCCCAGGCTCCGCCGGAGCCGCCACGCTCGGGGTGTGACCCCGCCGGGGTGCCCGGCGTAGCGCCGGCCCAGGCTCCGCCTCCGGCGTGCGACCCCGCCGGGGTGCCCGGCGTGGATCCCGCCCGGGCTCCGCCGGAGGTGCCCCCGTCGGGGTGTGACCCGGCCGCGCTGCCCGGCGTAGACCCGGACCAGGCTCCGCCGGAGCCGCCACGGTCGGGGTGTGACCCGGCCGCGCTGCCTGGCGTGGAACCGGCCCAGGCTCCGCCCTCGGCGTGCGACCCCGCCGCGGTGCCGGGCGTAGCGCCCGCCCAGGCTCCGCCTCCGGCGGGCGGCCCCGCCGCCGGGGGCGGCATGGCGCCCGGGGGGACGGGGTCGGGGTGGCCCGGGAGGGAGACGGAGAGGTGGCCCTCCAGGTCCGGGGTGAGGGGCAGGGGGGAGGGCGCCGGGCCCATGGCCAGGCGGAGCGTGGATTCGCCGACCCGCAGCAGCGCCCCCGGCGCCAGCGCCACCCGCTCCGCGCCGACCACCGCGCCGTCCAGCGTCGTACCGTTCGTCGACCCGAGGTCGGCCACCGCGACCCGCCCGTCGGGGAGCACCGTCACGGTGCAGTGCAGGCGCGACACGTCCGGATCGTCCAGCGGGACGTCCGCGTCGGCCGAGCGCCCGATCCGGATCGCCCCCGGGTGCAGCAGGTGCACCCCGCCCGCGTCCGGCCCGGCCACGACGTGCAGCTGCGGCCCGTCGCCGAGGGCGGTCGCGGCCGCGGTCCCGTCCGTGCGGACGTCGGGGCCGGGAACGTTCAGCGACAGCACCGCCCCGTCCACCAGCGGCGGCTCGCCGAGCGCGCACCGCGCGGGGTCCAGGCGCTCCGTACCGGCGTACAGCACGACCGTGCCACCGGTGTCGGGGCCGCCGACGGTCGCCGCGAGCCCGGAGGCCACCGCGGACAGTGCCGTACCGGCGGGCGCGGTGACGAGCACGTCACAGCTCGCCGGGCTCCCTCCTCCGCCGGTGCCCCCGCCGGAGGCGGTCGCGGTGGCGGTCTGGTGGCCGCTGCGCGACCCCGACCCAAGGACGGTCAGCCGGATCTGCATCGCCGTCAGCGGTCCCTTCTGCGCGGTGCGCGGTGCGTGCGCCCGGCAGGGATCCGTGGGACGGATCACCCGTGCCGTTCGCACGCGGTGACCGTCCGTCCGCCCCCACCCGGCACGGACGCGTCGTCCGGTCAGGTCTGCCCGGAAGGCGGGGCTCCCGTCCCGGCCTTTCCGTACGGGTGCATCCTCGCACCTGTCGTCCTCAACACGCCCGCCACCCACCGGCAAGTGATCTTGATCGGTCGCCGACCGGCACCGGACCTGCAAGCGGGCCGATCGGATACGGACAGGATGGCCGGGAAAATCGCCCCCGGCATACGCCGCAAACATCACCCTTCGCGCATATGTGCGGCAACCAACCTCCCTCACCCCGCGTCTTCCCTCGGGACAAGCCCTAGAGTGGGCCGGAAAACCATTTCGCAGATCAGGCCTGGATCACGCGTGGATCACGCGTGGATCGCTCGCCGGAATCGACGACAGCAGGGAGCGCGTGACGTGCGGCCAGTCGGCAGCAAGTACCTGCTCGAGGAGCCGCTCGGGCGCGGCGCCACGGGCACCGTCTGGCGCGCCCGCCAGCGTGAGGCGGCCGGCGCGGAGGCGGCCGTGGCGGGCCACCCCGGCGAGACCGTGGCCATCAAGGTCCTCAAGGAGGAGCTGGCCCAGGACCCGGACATCGTCATGCGCTTCCTGCGCGAGCGCTCCGTCCTGCTGCGCCTGACGCACCCCAACATCGTCCGCACCCGCGACCTCGTCGTCGAGGGCGATCTCCTCGCCCTCGTCATGGACCTGATCGACGGCCCGGACCTGCACCGGTACCTGCGCGAGAACGGTCCCTTCAGCCCGGTCGCCGCGAGCCTGCTCACCGCCCAGATCGCGGACGCGCTCGCCGCCAGCCACGCCGACGGCGTGGTCCACCGCGACCTGAAGCCCGCGAACGTCCTGGTCGACGAGCGCGACGGCCAGATGAAGCCGATGCTCACCGACTTCGGCATCGCGCGCCTGGCGGACTCCCCGGGCCTGACGCGCACGCACGAGTTCGTCGGCACCCCGGCCTACGTCGCCCCCGAGTCCGCCGAGGGCCGCCCGCAGACCTCCGCCGTCGACATCTACGGCGCCGGCATCCTGCTCTACGAGCTCCTCACCGGCCGGCCGCCCTTCGCGGGCGGCACCGCGCTGGAGGTCCTGCACCGCCACCTCAGCGAGGAGCCGCAGCGCCCGCCGAACGTGCCCGAGCCGCTGTGGACGGTCATCGAGCGCTGCATGCGCAAGGAGCCGTACGAGCGCCCGAGCGCGGAGACCCTGGCGCGCGGCCTGCGCGTGGTCGCCTCCGGCATCGGCGTGCACTCCACGCCCGCCCAGGTCGAGGCCGCCCTCGGCGTCGGCGCGCTGCTCGCGCCCGACCCCTCGCCCGCGCCGGTGCCCGAGACCCCGGGCGCCGCGGACGCGACGCAGATGCTGCCCGGCACCGCCGGGGCCTCCCCGGCAGGGGCCTACGACCCCAACGCCATGACCAGCGTGATGCCGCCGGTCGGCGCGGCCGACGCCACGTCCGTGCTCCCGAGCACGGGGGCGCCCGGCGCCGACCCGACCTCGGTGATGCCGCCCGTGCAGCGGCCGGACGCGCCGCACCCGTGGCAGTCGCAGCTGCAGGCGGCCCGCGACCGCAACGAGCAGACGCAGATGCACTACCTGGACCCGAGCGAGGACCCGCTGCGCCGCCGGCCGCAGCGCCAGGCCCCGCCGCCGCAGCAGCAGCAGTACCAGCAGCCGCAGCGGTCCCCGCAGCAGCCTCAGCGGCCGCAGCAGCCTCCGCAGCAGCAGCCGTACCGGCAGGCTCCGCCGCCGCAGCAGTACCAGCAGCCTCAGCAGTACCAGCAGCAGCAGTACGCGCCGCAGCCGCCTCCGCAGCACTACCAGCCGCAGCAGCAGCACCCCCAGCAGTACCAGCAGCCGCAGGGGCAGCCCCAGTACCGCCAGCCCCAGCAGCCTCAGCAGCAGCCCCCGCAGGGTCCGCCGCCGCGTCAGCAGCCGGCGCGGCGGGAGCCCCGCGAGCCGCGCCGCAGTGCGAATCCGGTGAAGATTCCGGGGCTGGGATGCCTCAAGGGCTGCCTGGTGATGATCCTGGTGTTCTTCGTCGCGGGCTGGCTGGTCTGGGAGTTGACCCCGCTCCAGGAGTGGGTCGGCACCGGACGCGGCTGGTGGGACCAGGTGTGGACCTGGGGCTCGGACGCCGTGGACTGGGTCACCGCGATCGGAGACTCCACGAACGGCGGTTCGACGGGCTGATCCCACCGCACCCCTGAGCGTGCCGCGCACCGGCACAATCCACCCGAACCGGGCCTTGTACCGGTGACTTCGTGGATTTGTCGACTTCTGGGACGTGATTTCGCCCGCAGAAGTGAAGGCCGCCGCGATCCGTGGACTCCAACACCCACCTGGCCGCGTAGCTTTGGTGCGTAGGCCAGCCGCTGAGGGAGCAGTTGTGGCACGGAAGATCGGCAGCCGGTACACCGCGCACCAGATCCTGGGACGCGGCAGCGCGGGCACGGTGTGGCTGGGCGAGGGGCCTGACGGCCCCGTCGCCGTCAAACTGCTGCGCGAGGACCTCGCGTCCGACCAGGAACTCGTCGGACGGTTCGTCCAGGAGCGCAGCGCGCTCCTGGGTCTGGAGCACCCGCACGTCGTCTGCGTCCGCGACCTCGTCGTGGACGGCAACGACCTCGCCCTCGTCATGGACCTGGTCCGCGGTACGGACCTGCGCACACGCCTCGACCGCGAGCGGCGGCTCGCCCCCGAGGCGGCCGTCGCCATCGTCGCGGACGTCGCCGACGCGCTGGCCGCGGCGCACGCGGCCGGGGTCGTGCACCGGGACGTGAAGCCGGAGAACGTCCTGCTCGACATGCAGGGCCCGCTCGGCCCGGGCGGCGCGCACCCGGCGCTGCTCACGGACTTCGGCGTGGCCAAGCTCATCGACTCGCCCCGGCGCTCCACCGGCGGCCGGGCCTCCGCCCCGACCACCCGGATCATCGGCACGCCCGACTACCTGGCGCCGGAGATCGTGGAGGGGCTCCCGCCGCGCGCGGCGGTGGACATATACGCGCTGGCCACCGTGCTGTACGAACTCCTCGCCGGCTTCACGCCGTTCGGCGGCGGGCACCCCGGGGCGGTGCTGCGGCGCCACGTGACGGAGACCGTCGTCCCGCTGCCCGGAATCCCCGACGAGCTGTGGCAGCTGATGGTGCAGTGCCTGGCGAAGGCCCCGGCCTCGCGGCTGCGGGCCTCGGAACTCTCCCTGCGGCTGCGGGACCTGCTGCCGCTGCTGGCGGGGATGCCGCCGCTGGACGTGGACGAGCCCGACGAGCCGGAGCAGGCGGAGTTCGCGGAGCCGGAGGCGGTGACCGCCGATCCGGTGCGGCGCCGGGGTGTGGTGCCGCTGGTGCCGGGCTCCTCGACGGACTCCAACCGGGACACCCACACCTCGATGCGGGTGCCGGGGCCGGACGAGCTGGCGGGGGGCGCGCTGGGCACGGCCCGGGTCCCGCGCCCTGCGGGCGGCCACCGGCCGGGCTCCGCCCGGCACCGGGCCGAGACCGTCCGCAAGCGGCGGCTGGCGCTGTCGGCGGCGGCGGTGGCCCTGGCGGCCGCGGTGGGTGTCGGCAGCTGGCTGGCCACCTCCTCCGACTCGGCGCCGCCCCAGGACAACAAGCAGTCGGGCTCCACGGCCCCGTAGCCGGGGGCGCTGCTGCGCCCTGCGGTGCCGGGTCCCTTACCCGCCCGTCCACCGGGTCGGCAACTCCGGCCCCGCCGGCGTGTGAGGCGCGGGTCCGGGCAGAGCCCGGGGAACGGTGGAAGGGCGGGTAGGGGACAGCCCCGCAGGGCTCCCCGGCCACGGCCGGGCGAGGCTGCGGGGCCGCTGGCACCCGGAGCCGGTCCGGGGCTGTGTCCCCGTGCGGCTCCGGCCACGGCCGGGGAGGTGCGCGGCTACGCGCCGGTGACCAGTTCCGGGTGCCAGCGGCGGGCCACCGCCGGGTGCGCCCGGACCCAGCCCTTCAGCTCGTTGCGGCCGTACTCCGCGTGCAGCGGGTTCGACGCGTCGTGCGCTATCCCCGGCGCCGCGCCGAGGTAGTCGCCCGGGACCGTCTCGATGACGGCGTCCAGGCGCGGGTTGTAGAAGAACGGCACCGAGAACCGCTCCACACCCCCCGCCGGGCTCACCACCCGGTGGTCCGTCGCCGTCAGGTACCCCTCCGTGGCGATCTCCAGCAGCTCGCCCAGATTGACCACGAAGGCCCCGGGCAGCGGGGGCACGTCGAGGAAGGCCCCGTCCCTGACCACCTGCAGCCCGCCCACCGAGTCCTGGAGGAGGAGGGTGAGGAAGCCGTAGTCCTTGTGGGCCCCGACCCCCTGGTCGGTGCCGGTCGGCGCGGCCCCCGGGTACCGGATCAGCTTCGTGTGCAGGTGGGGCCGGTCCGCGAAGGCGTCGTCGAAGAAGTCCGCCGGGGCGCCGATCGAGGCGAGCAGTTCCTGGAGCAGCCGGTGGGCCACCGCCGCCAGCCGGGACTGCCACCGCAGTACGACCTCCCGCAGCTCCGGAAGCGCCGCCGGCCACTGGTTCGGGCCCTCCAGCCACAGGTACGCCGGGTCGTCCGGGCCCACGTCCCGCGCCGGCCGCTCCGCGCCCACGTCGAGCTGGTCGCGCCAGTCGGAGGCTCCGCCGGTCAGCTCGTGCCCGATGCGGGTGTACCCGCGGAAGTGCGGGGAGTTGAGATTGCTCACGGCCAGCCGGTCCGCCTCCGGGAGGGCGAAGAACTCCCTGGTCACAGCCAGGATGCGGGCGGTTTCGGCCGCGGTCACCCCGTGCCCGGTGAGGTGCAGGAAACCGCTGTCCCGGGCGGCCGCGTGCAGTTCCTCGCGGAAGGAGTCGCGCAGCGCCGGATCATGGGCCTGGGAGAGGTCCAGGACCGGAAGGGAGGGTGCCTCCGGCGAAGCGGAGGAAGCGGAGGAAGCGGAGAGAGAAGCGGGAGAAGGGTGCGCGGACGGCATGACGGCTCCGTTTCGGATGTCACGGGGTCCTGTCCCCAGGGGTGGCGGGGGTCGCGGCTGGGGAGGGCCGCCGGCAGGGTTGGCGCCGGGGCCGCGAGGCCGCGTACAGGACCAAGTCGGATCGGTGTGGATCAGGCTTGGGGATGGTCCGGCGGCAGACAGCTGGTCGTCGTGACACGCATGTGGTCCACATGGCGGCGCTTGACGAGGAAGACGGTCATATCGTGAGCGTACGCCCGTGCGACCCGCCATTAGTACGGGTGATCCGGCCTGGCCGGAGAGCGGCCCCCGGGGACCGGCTACGCTGGACCCGTGGCAGTCGTCGATGTTTCCGAAGAGCTGAAGTCCCTCTCCTCGACCATGGGGTCGATCGAGGCCGTCCTGGACCTGGACAAGCTGAGGGCAGAAATCGCCGTGCTCGAGGAGCAGGCCGCCGCGCCGTCCCTGTGGGACGACCCGGAGGCCGCCCAGAAGATCACGAGCAAGCTGTCGCACCTCCAGGCGGAGGTCCGCAAGACCGAGAGCCTGCGCGGGCGGATCGACGACCTCGCGGTGCTGTTCGACCTCGCCCAGGAAATGGACGACGCGGACACCCTCGCCGAGGCGGAGACCGAGCTGATCTCCGTGCGCAAGGCCCTGGACGAGATGGAGGTCCGCACCCTGCTCTCCGGCGAGTACGCCGAGCGCGAGGCGCTGGTAAACATCCGTGCCGAGGCCGGCGGCGTGGACGCCTCGGACTTCGCCGAGCGCCTGCAGCGCATGTACCTGCGCTGGGCGGAGCGGCACGGCTACCCGACCGAGATCTACGAGACCTCGTACGCGGAAGAGGCCGGCATCAAGTCGACCACCTTCGTGGTCAAGGCCCCGTACGCCTACGGAACCCTCTCCGTCGAGCAGGGCACCCACCGCCTCGTCCGGATCTCGCCCTTCGACAACCAGGGCCGCCGCCAGACGTCCTTCGCGGGCGTCGAGGTGCTGCCGGTCGTCGAGTCCAGCGACCACGTCGAGATCGACGAGGGCGAGCTGCGCGTGGACGTGTACCGCGCCTCGGGCCCCGGCGGCCAGGGCGTCAACACGACCGACTCCGCGGTGCGCATCACGCACCTGCCGACCGGCATCGTGGTCTCGTGCCAGAACGAGCGCTCGCAGATCCAGAACAAGGCCAGCGCGATGAACGTCCTCCAGGCCAAGCTGCTCGAGCGGCGCCGCCAGGAGGAGAAGGACAAGATGGACGCCCTCAAGGACGGCGGAAGCTCCTGGGGCAACCAGATGCGGTCCTACGTCCTGCACCCGTACCAGATGGTCAAGGACCTGCGGACGGAGTTCGAGGTCGGCAACCCGCAGGCGGTGCTCGACGGCGAGATCGACGGCTTCCTGGAGGCCGGGATCCGCTGGCGCAAGCAGCAGGAGCAGACCGCGTAGGTTCTCCGGACGGACCGACGGACCCAGCGGACCAGCGGACGTACAGACGAACAGACAGCCGGAAGGGCCCGGACACCGTGAGGTGTCCGGGCCCTTGCGTCTTGCGTCTTCTGCGTCTGATCGGGACGTGGCGGCTGAGGAGCTACACCGTCTGCTGAGCCACCAGTGCCAGCGCGGCGACCAGGATCACCAGCAGCGCGATGAGCGCCATCGGGTTGATACCACCGGAGAAGGGGCCCTCCTGCTGGAGGCGCTCCCGGTTCGCCCGGCACACTCGGCAGCGACCCTGGCTGACAGGTCCGGCGCAGTTCGCGCACACGAGCCGGTCATATGTCATGCGCTCCTCCTTTCGTCCCCTCGGTTACAACGGCAGCGGGAGCCGGTCGGTTCCCCTACCACTGTGCCAGCTCCGGCGACATTCGGCGCGGCCCCTCCGCGCAATCGCGGTCGCGCACCTCTCGGACCAGGGGATATATCGGGCAACTCCGGACGCCGGGTCCACACCTCGCGCCGGTTCGCGTATGGTCACGGACACCTACTCCCGGCGACCGTGGTGCACCCGTGATCCGATTCGACAACGTCTCCAAGTCCTACCCGAAGCAGAGCCGCCCCGCACTCAGAGATGTCTCCCTGGACATCGCGAAGGGCGAGTTCGTCTTCCTGGTCGGCTCCTCCGGCTCCGGCAAGTCCACCTTCATGCGGCTCATCCTGCGCGAGGAGCGGGCGAGCCACGGCCAGGTGCACGTCCTGGGCAAGGACCTCGCCAAGCTCTCCAACTGGAAGGTTCCGCAGATGCGGCGCCAGCTGGGGACCGTCTTCCAGGACTTCCGCCTCCTGCCCAACAAGTCGGTGGCCGATAACGTGGCCTTCGCCCAAGAGGTCATCGGCAGACCGCGCGGCGAGATCAAGAAGGCCGTTCCCCAGGTCCTGGAACTCGTCGGCCTCGGCGGCAAGGAAGACCGCATGCCCGGCGAGCTCTCCGGTGGTGAGCAGCAGCGCGTGGCCATCGCCCGCGCCTTCGTCAACCGGCCGGCGCTGCTGATCGCGGACGAGCCCACCGGCAACCTGGACCCCCAGACCTCCGTCGGCATCATGAAGCTGCTGGACCGGATCAACCGGACCGGCACCACCGTGATCATGGCGACCCACGACCAGCAGATCGTCGACCAGATGCGCAAGCGCGTCATCGAACTCGAGCAGGGCCGTCTCGTCCGCGACCAGTCGCGCGGCGTCTACGGCTACCAGCACTGAAAGGCTCCTGAGACGCGATGCGCGCCCAGTTCGTCATGTCGGAGATCGGGGTCGGTCTCCGCCGGAACCTGACCATGACCTTCGCGGTCATCATTTCCGTTTCCCTGTCGCTGGCCCTGTTCGGCGGTTCCCTGCTCATGCGCGACCAGGTGAGCAAGATGAAGGGGTACTGGTACGACAAGGCCAACGTCTCCATCTACCTCTGCAACAAGCACGACGCGGAGGCGGAGGGCGGCTCGGCCTGTGCCAAGGGGGCGGTGACCCCGGAGCAGAAGAAGGCCCTGGAGGCCGAGCTCAAGGGCATGGACCTCGTGAAGGCCGTCACCTACGAATCCGCCGACGAGGCCTTCAAGCACTACCAGGAGCAGTTCGGCAAGACCGCCCTGGCGGCCTCCATCACCCCGGACCAGATGCAGGAGTCCTTCCGGGTGAAGCTGAAGCAGCCCGAGAAGTACAAGGTCCTCACGACCTCCTTCTCCGGCCGTGACGGCGTCCAGTCCGTCGAGGACCAGCGCAGTGTGACGGACAACCTCTTCAAGCTCCTCGGCTACCTCAACCTGGCCGCCCTCGGCATCATGCTGATCATGCTGATCGTGGCGCTGCTGCTGATCGTCAACACGGTGCGCGTCTCGGCCTTCAGCCGACGGCGCGAAACCGGGATCATGCGCCTGGTGGGCGCCTCGAGCTTCTACATCCAGGTGCCGTTCATCATGGAGGCGGCCTTCGCCGGCCTGATCGGCGCGCTGCTCGCCTGCGGCATGCTCGGCGCGGGCCAGTACTTCGTGATCGACCACGGCGCCGCACTGCGCGAGAAGATGGAGCTCATCAACTTCATCGGCTGGGACTCGGTCCTGACCAAGCTGCCGCTGGTCCTGGTCATCGGCGTGCTGATGCCCTCCCTGGCCGCCTTCATCGCGTTGCGCAAGTACCTGAAGGTGTGACGAGCGCCCCGTGAGCGGTAGGGCCAACCACCCGTACCGCCCGGGGCCTTGTCCTAGACTCGGCGCCATGCCGGGTCTGCCGCGTATCCCCGCTCTCTGTATCCAGCCCCGCGACGTGCGTCGCGGGGCTGTTGTGACGCTGCTCTTCCTCACCGCCGTGGGGGTGGGTGCGGGGACCGGGAGCTGGGGGCGCTCCGGCTCCGGGGCCGCCGAGTACGCGGGGGGCTCCGCCGCGCTGCTGGTGGGTACGGAAGCCTCCGCCGCCCCGCCCGGGCCGCGGGCCCCCGCACAGGCGCCGCGCGAGGCGGCCACCGCCGACCGGGACGCGGTGGCCAGGGCGGTCGCCGAGGCCGTCGCCGAGGGCAAGTCGGCCAAGTCGGCGGCCCAGGACGTGGTCAGCCGCAGCGGGGACCGCTGGGCCGCCGTGTACGACCAGGGCGAGTACGAGGCCTTCGCCGACGACCTGGACGGCCGCTGGACGGGCGTCGGCCTGTGGGCCGGGCGGCTGCGCGACGGCCGCATCGAGATCGACCGGGTCCAGCCCGGCAGTCCCGCGGCGCGGGCCGGGATGCGCGCCGGGGACCGGCTGCTCAGCATCGACGGGCAGGGCGTGACCGGGCTCAGGGTGGCCGAGGTGGTGGCCCTGCTGCGGGGCGAGGCCGGCACCCCCGTGGAGCTGAAGCTGACCCGCGGCGGGACCGATCTGACGCAGACGGTGCGGCGCGAGGAACTGCGCAGCGAGCCGGTGACCGTACGGGAACTGCCCGGCGGGATCACGGTCATCAAGGTCGCCTCCTTCACCCGGGGGTCCGGTGAGCAGGTCCGCTCCGCGGTCCGTGCCGCCCCGGCCGGCGGCGGGGTCATGCTCGATCTGCGCGGCAACACCGGAGGTCTGGTCACCGAGGCCGTGACGGCCGCCTCCGCCTTCCTCGACGGCGGGCTGGTGGCGACGTACGACGTGCGCGGGGCGCAGCGGGCCCTGTACGCGGCCCCGGGCGGCGACACGGCCCGGCCGCTGGTGACGCTGATCGACGGCGGCACGATGAGCGCGGCCGAACTGGTCACCGGAGCCCTCCAGGACCGCGGCCGCGCGGTGGCGGTCGGCACCCGCACCTTCGGGAAGGGCTCGGTGCAGATGCCGACGGAGCTGCCGGGCGGATCGGTGGCGGAGCTGACGGTGGGGACGTACCGCACTCCGGCGGGCCGCAGTCTGGACGGCGCGGGCATCACCCCGGACCTGGCGGCGGCGGACCGGGTCGAGGAACGGGCCCGCACGGTATTGGGTGGCATCGGAGTGGGTCCGTAGTGCGAAAATGACCGCACTATGGCTAAGGAAACAGGGCGCAAGCTGATCGCCCAGAACAAGAAGGCGCGGCACGACTACACGATCATCGACACCTACGAGTGCGGCCTCGTGCTCACGGGTACCGAGGTCAAGTCCCTGCGTCAGGGACGGGCCTCGCTGGTGGACGGCTTCGTGTCGGTGGAGAGCGGCGAGGCCTGGCTCTACAACGTGCACGTGCCGGAGTACAGCCAGGGGACCTGGACCAACCACAGCGCGCGGCGCAAGCGCAAGCTCCTCCTGCACCGCGAGGAGATCGACAAACTGGAGTCGAAGACGGGGGAGACGGGCAACACGATCGTGCCGCTCGCCCTGTACTTCAAGGACGGCCGGGCGAAGATCGAGATCGCGCTGGCGAAGGGCAAGAAGGAGTACGACAAGCGGCAGGCGCTGCGCGAGAAGCAGGACACGCGCGAGACGAACCGGGTGATCTCGGCCGTGAAGCGCAAGGAGCGCGGCCAGCTTTAATGTCCTGGCACGCAGTGGTCCACTTCGCGTACCATGGCGTCAGCACCACGCGCTTGCGGGTGGTGCCGGTCGGGCGGGACGCATGGAGAGCGCCTGCTGGATCTCATAACTGAACAGCGTGAAACATGGGGATGATCGGTTTCGACAGCGGATGTCGATGTAGGGGAAGCGAGCCGAGGAAGCGGCAATGATCTCGTTAACCATATGTCGCAAACAATAATCGCCAACTCCAAGAGCGATAACTCCCGCTTCACCCTCGCTGCCTAATAACAGTGAGCTGAAGCCTCTGTGAGGAGCGTCAGCCCGGAAGTGGTCCCGGTCCGGATCCTGGCGTCAATTAGGGATCTAAACCTCTAACCCCGGTCACGGGGGATAGAGGGAAATCAAACAGTGACTGAGCCCGTCGGAGACTTGTCCGTGTGATCTCCGGGGCCGAGAAAAGCGCAGCGGAATGCGCTCGGAGAAGCCCTACTTCTGCACCGTTGGACGCGGGTTCGATTCCCGCCATCTCCACAACCCCCATGTTGGGTAAAGGCCCCGCGGCCCTCAGGCTGCGGGGCCTTTGTCGTGCCCTGGTGTCAGTAGTGGTAGCGGGCCTTCAGGATCTTCACTTCCTTCTCGTCGGCCCGGTAGACGAGCCGGTGCTCGTCGTCGATCCGGCGGGACCAGTAGCCCGACAGCCCGCCCTT
Source organism: Streptomyces sp. NPDC002104 (assembly GCF_053593795.1). Lineage (NCBI taxonomy): Bacteria > Bacillati > Actinomycetota > Actinomycetes > Kitasatosporales > Streptomycetaceae > Streptomyces > Streptomyces sp. NPDC002104. Next base: position 52,049 of record NZ_JBSFDF010000006.1, read on the forward strand.
CAAGGGTTCGGGTTTACCGATCCCGCCGAACGGGTCGCGCTGGATTTGGCCGATCAGGCGGGTGATCCTGCGGGCCGTCTTCCGGTCCGACGAGAGCCGGAAGAGGAAATCGTCCCAGGCCGCGGGGTCGAAGTGGACGCTCCTCACTCCTCGCCCCCGGCCATCTCCTTCAGCTGGTGCTGCCCAGGAGGAGCGCCAGCAGGGCCGCCGCCGCCGGGAGGACGTACGGGGTCGTCGTGCCCCAGTGGTCGATCGCCGCGCCGGCCGTCGCCGAGCCCGCCGCGATGCCGGCGAAGAGCGCGGTGACGGCGAGGGTCATGCCCTCGTTGAGGCGGCCCGGCGGGGTGACGGCGTGGATCCGGGACATCGCGGTGACCATGACCGGAGCCGTGGCCATGCCCGCCAGCAGGAGGGCCGCTCCCAGGGGGAGCAGGGAGCCGGTGGCGGCCGCGGCCAGGGGGAGGGCCATGGCGAGCGCCAAGGCGCCGAGGCAGACGGGGAGCGTGCGGGGGCGCAGGGTGCCGTAGAGCAGGCCGGCGGCGCAGGAGCCGGCCGCCTGGAGGGCGAGGACCGGGCCCGAGAGCCCGCCGAGGCCGTGGGCGCCGAGGTGGGCGATGGAGGTGATCTCCAGGGAGCCGAACATCGCGCCGAGGGCGAGGAACAGCGGCAGCAGCCCTCCCAGGGCGCGGAGCGGGGACGGCCCCCGGACCGCGGGCGCGGGCGGCGGCTCGGTGGCGCGGTGCGCCGTGAACACCAGCATCCCGGTGAGGAGCAGGACGGCCCCGGCGAGCGTGCCGGCCTCCGGGAAGACGGCGGTGCACAGGAAGGCGGCGGCCACCGGCCCGAGCATGTACGCCAGTTCGTCCGCGGCCTGCTCGAAGGACATCGCGGTGTGCCGGGAGGCCGGGTCGTCGCGCAGCAGGTGGGTCCAGCGGGCGCGGGACATGCCGCCGATGTTGGGGGTGGTCGCGGTGGCGGCGTAGGAGGCGAAGAGGGTCCACGCGGGGGCGCCGGTACGGACGCACGCGATCAGGCAGAGCGAGCCGAGGACCGCGATCAGGGTGGCGGGAACGGCGATCCGGGCCTGCCCGTACCGGTCCACGAGCCGGGCCGTCCAGGGCGCCACGACGGCGGTGGCGGCCAGGCCGGCCGCCACGACGGCGCCGGCGAGGGCGTACGAGCCGCGCTGCCCGGCGATCATCATCACGGCGCTGACGCCGAACATGCCCATGGGGAGCCGGGCGATGAGGTTCCCGGTGGTGAACCCGCGCGTGCCGGGGAGCGCGAAGAGCCGGCGGTACGGGCCCGGGGCGCGGGCCGGCCGCGCGCGCCGCGTCGGGGCGGCGGCGAGCACCAGGGTGGAGCCGGTGACGGCCATCAGGCGGGCGGGCGCCGCCGGGGCGCCGGCGGCAGGTGCGGTGGCAGGGGTGGCGGGGCGCGGGGTGGCGGGGTGCGGGGCTGCGGAGGGCATGGGCCAAGGCTCGGGCCGGGGGCCGCCGGCGGTCCAACACCTGTTCGGGAGTGATTCACCGCTCCGTGTTGTGAGTGGACCCGGGGTTGTTAGTCTCCGCTGGTGACGCCCCGAGACGTGGAACCCCGCCTGCTGCGCGCCTTCCTCGCCGTGGCCGAGGAACTGCACTTCACCCGTGCCGCCGCCCGGCTCTACGTGGCCCAGCAGGCCCTCAGCCGGGACGTGCGCCGGCTCGAACAGGCCCTGGGCGCGCCCCTGTTCGTACGCACCACCCGCGCCGTCGAGCTGACCCCGGACGGGGAGCGGCTGCTGCCCCTGGCCCGGGGCGTGCTGCGGGCGCACGAGGAGCTGGCCGGGGCCTTCGCGGGGCCCCGGCCGCTGCTCGTCGACCTCAACACCGACGGCCCCGGCACCGCCCGCAGCGTGCTGGACCGGGCCCGGGAACTGGCCCCCGAATGCGAGCTGATGGCCCGCTTCGAGTCCGGGCTCACGCACGCCGCCGCCGAGATCGCCGCGGGCCGCCTCGACGTGTCCTTCGGGTACGCCGACGGCCTCGACCCGGCGCTGCGGGCCCGCCTCGCGCGGACGCCCGTACGGTACGAGCCGCTCGCCGTGCTGCTGCCCGAGGGGCACCCGCTGGCCGCGCTGGACGCCGTACCGCTGGACGCGCTGCGCGGCGAGACGGTGTACACCGGGGCCGGAAACCCGCGGACCCGGGAGTGGACCGGGCTGGCGCGCGAGCTGTTCGCCGGCCGGGGCATCGGGGCCGCGCCGCCCGCGCCGGTCGCGGTGGGCAAGGACGAGTTCCGCCGGGTCATGGCCAAGACGGGCCATCCCGTCCTCGCCACGGTGGGCTTCGTCGACCTGCCCGGCTGCGTCAAGCGGCCATTGACGGCCCCGGTGCCGCTGTCGCCGCTCTCCATGGTGTGGCGGAAGGGATCGAGCCATCCCGGGCTCGACGCGCTGCGCCGCGCCGCCGCGGAGCTCGGGGCCGGGCAGGGCTGGCTGGAGGTGCCCCCGGACAGCTGGCTGCCCGCGCTCGCACCGGCCGCGCTCACAGCAGACCCGGGCGGCGGGTGAGTGCAAGGTTTCCCGCCGGTCATCCGGCGGGGACCGGGGCCGAAACGAGCCCTTCCTACGGTCGGCACCACGGACGGGACGCGACGCGACGGAACGCGACGGAACGCGACGAGACGCGACGAGCGCGACGTGATCGCAGCAGCTGTGGAGGCGTGTGATGACCAGTACGACCGCACCGCGCAAGGGTGGCCGCTGGATCGAGCGGTGGGACCCCGAGGACGAGACCTTCTGGCGGGAGACGGGCGAGAGGACCGCCCGCCGCAACCTGATCTTCTCCGTGCTCTCCGAGCACATCGGGTTCTCGATCTGGTCCCTGTGGTCCGTGATGGTGCTCTTCATGGGACCGAAGTACGGGATCGACCCCGCAGGGAAGTTCTTCCTCATCGCCACCGCCACCTGCGTGGGCGCCCTGGTCCGCGTGCCGTACACCTTCGCCGTGGCCCGCTTCGGCGGCCGCAACTGGACCGTCGTCAGCGCCCTGCTGCTGCTCGCGCCGACGGCCGCCGCCTGGATCGTGATGGAGCCCGGGACCTCGTACACCACCTTCCTGCTGGTCGCCGCGCTCACCGGGGTCGGCGGCGGCAACTTCGCCTCGTCGATGACGAACATCAACGCCTTCTTCCCGCTGCGCAAGAAGGGCTGGGCGCTCGGCCTCAACGCGGGCGGCGGCAACATCGGCGTCCCCGTCGTCCAGCTCGCCGCCCTGCTGGTCATCGGCACGGCCGGGGCCGGCCACCCGCGGCTGCTGCTCGGCGCCTACATCCCGCTCATCGTGCTCGCCGCGACGCTCGCCGCACTGCGGATGGACAACCTGGCGCCCGTGAGCAACGACACCGGGGCCGTCCGGGAGGCCGTCCGCGACGGGCACACCTGGATCATGGCGTTCCTGTACATCGGCACCTTCGGCTCCTTCATCGGCTACAGCTTCGCCTTCGGCCTGGTGCTCCAGACGCAGTTCGGCCGCACCCCGCTGCAGGCGGCCTCGCTCACCTTCGTCGGACCGCTGCTCGGCTCGCTGATCCGCCCGGTCGGCGGGGCCCTCGCGGACCGCTTCGGCGGCGCCTGGATCACCCTGGGCACCTTCGTGTCGATGGCGGCGGCCACCGGAGTGGTGATCCTGGCCTCCGTACGGGAATCCCTGCCGGTGTTCCTGGTCGGCTTCGTGGGGCTGTTCGTCCTCAGCGGGCTCGGCAACGGCTCCACCTACAAGATGATCCCCGGCATCTTCCAGGCGAAGGCGCTGGCCCGCGGGATGAGCGGCGAGGAAGCGGCCGCGTACGGGCGGCGGCTGTCCGGCGCCTCCATGGGACTCATCGGCGCGGTCGGCGCCCTCGGCGGACTCGGCATCAACCTGGTCTTCCGCGAGGCGTTCCTGAGCTCCGGCTCGGGCACGGCGGCCTTCGTGACCTTCCTCGGCTTCTACGCGGTGTGCTGCGCCGTCACCTGGGCGGTATACCTTCGCCGGCCCGCCCAGGTCACGGTCCCCACGGCCGGGGCGGAGGCGAAGCCGCAGCTCACCTCGGTGTAACGGCGGGCACACGCCGGTTAACGGCACCGAAATACGCGTGAACCGAGCCTGATACGCCCCCAGGGCAGGCTCGGTCCACGCGAGCGTCACGACTGCGTGTGACCGCGACACCGGAACCGATACCGGACCCGGCACCGGACCCCGACACCGGACCCGACCACTGCGCGAGGCAGGTCACCATGCACGACCACGACACCCCCACCGGTCCGCCGGCCGGCCCGCTCGCCGGATTCACCGTCGGGGTCACCGCCGCCCGGCGGGCCGACGAGCTCATCGCCCTGCTGCGCCGCCGCGGGGCCACCGTGCTGCACGCGCCCGCGCTGCGGATCGTGCCGCTCGCCGACGACGCCGAACTGCTGTCCGCCACCAAGGAACTGATCGGCCTGGCGCCCGACGTGGTGGTGGCGACCACCGCCATCGGCTTCCGCGGCTGGATCGAGGCCGCCGACGGGTGGGGCCTGGGCGAGGAACTGCTCGGGCGGCTGCGGGAGACCGAACTGCTGGCGCGCGGACCGAAGGTGAAGGGCGCGATCCGGGCCGCCGGGCTCGTGGAGACCTGGTCCCCGCGCTCGGAATCGCTCGCCGAGGTACTGGACCGGCTGCTCACGGCCGGGGTGGCCGGCCGGCGCATCGCCCTCCAGCTGCACGGGGAGCCGCTGCCCGGGTTCATCGAGGCCCTGCGCGCCGGCGGGGCCGAGGTGGTCGGCGTACCCGTCTACCGGTGGATGGCGCCGGAGGACCTCGGGCCGCTGGACCGGCTGCTCGACGCGGTGGCCGCGGGCGGGGTGGACGCGGTGAGCTTCACCTCCGCCCCGGCCGCGGCCTCGCTGCTCACCCGGGCCGCCGAGCGGGGCGTACGGGACCAGGTGCTCGCGGCGCTGACCGGCGGAGCGGTGCTCTCCGCGTGCGTGGGACCGGTGACGGCCCTGCCGCTGCAGGCGGAGGGCGTGCCCACGGTGCAGCCCGAGCGGTTCCGGCTCGGACCCCTCGTGCAGCTCCTGTGCCAGGAACTCCCCGGCCGGGCCCGCGTGCTCCCGGTGGCCGGGCACCGGCTGGAGCTGCGCGGCCACGCGGTCCTCGTGGACAGCGAGCTGCGCCCCGTGCCGCCGGCCGGGATGGCCCTGCTCAGGGCCCTGTCCCGGCGCCCGGGCTGGGTCGTGGCCCGCTCCGAACTCCTGCGCGTCCTGCCGGGCGCCGGCCGCGACGAGCACGCCGTGGAAACGGCGATGGCCCGCCTGCGCGTGGCCCTGGGCGCACCGAACCTCATCCAGACCGTCGTCAAGCGCGGCTACCGGCTGTCCCTGGACGCGGCCGCCGAGACGAAGTACGGGGACGTGTGAGGAGCCGGGGTCTGGCCGGGGACCGGGCCGTCCGTTAGCGTGCCCGGATGATCATTGACGGTGTGGTGATGCGGGCCCTGCGGCTGGAAGACGCCGCCGGGAGGGCCGAGACACTGGCGCGCAACCGGGCGTACATGGCGCCCTACGAGCCCTGGCGGGACGAGGACTTCTACACCGAGGCCGGGCAGCGGGCCCGGCTCGAAGGGCTCCTCGCCGAGCAGGAGGGCGGCCGGGCGCGGACCTTCGTGCTGGTCGCCGCCGACGGCACGCAGGTCGGGGCGATCAACCTCCAGAACATCGTGCGCGGGCCGATGCTCAGCGCCTCCATCGGCTACTGGATCGACCAGGCCTGGACCGGCAAGGGGCTGGCCACCGCCGCCCTGCACGAGGTCTGCCGGATCGCCCGCGACGAGGAGAGGCTGCACCGGCTCGAAGCGGGCACGAGGGTCGACAACCTGCCCTCCCAGCGGGTGCTGGAGAAGGCCGGCTTCGAGCCGTACGGGCTCGCGCCCCGGCTCCTGCACGTCGGCGGGGACTGGCAGGACCACCGCCTCTTCCAGCTGCTCCTGAACGACGAGCCGCCCGCCCCCTAGCCGAGTGCCCGCGCGACGGGCACTCTGGGGGCACGCCCCAAGAGGGAGGCGGTGACGGGCATGTGGTTCGACTCCGGGCGGGTCTGCCTGGACCTGGTGGCTACTTTTTCGCCCCACGGGCACCCCGGGGGCACCGAGGGGATCCGGAACGGCGACGGGCTGCGGCTGTGGCTCACCGGAGCCGGGCTGGTGCCCGACCGGACGCCGCTCGGCCGGGTCGGGGACGACTGGGTGCACGCCTTCCGGGTGCTGCGCGCCGACGTCGAGAGCCTCGTACGGGCCGAGCTGACCGGAGCCGCGCCGCCGCGGGCCGCACTGGCCCGGGTCAACGCGGCGGCCGCCGGTCCACCCCCGGGACTGTGTGCAGTGCAGGACCAAGAAGGTCACCTCGTACGGGAGTTGTGCGGCGGGGTCGAATGCGCCGGGCTGCTCGCCGCCGTGGCCCGGGACGCCGTCGAACTGCTCACCGACCCCGGCGAACGGGAGCTGCTGCGGGTCTGCGAGGGCGACGGCTGCGCCCGGGTCTACCTCGACACCTCGCGCGGACACCGCCGCCGCTGGTGCTCCAGCGAGCTCTGCGGCAACCGTGAGCGCGTGGCCCGCCACCGTCGCCGCGTCCTCGAATCGCGCCCCGGCTGACCCCGCCCGCGGCCGTCGCGGGCGCCTCGCGGGCCCTTCGCGGGACGTGATCTTCGTCCTGATCCGCGAGCCGTCCCGGAAGGGGCGTGCGCGGGCGGGCCCCTTGGCGTACGGTTGACGGCTGCCCATGCACGTCAGAAAGGGGCCTTGGTGGCCGCGCAGAATGCCGCTGTCGACAGCACGGCGGATTCCGTCCGCGATCGGGAGATCGCGGTCGAGCAGACGCATCTCGATCACGTGTACCGACGCCTTGAGGAGAAGATCCACGAGGCGGAGTTCCTGATGAACGACGCCGCCAAGCGCGGGCAGGTCGGCACGCCCGGCGCCCTCGCGGAACGGGACGCGCAGGTGTTCCGCGCCGGGATCCACCTCAACCGTCTCAACAACGAGTTCGAGGACTTCCTGTTCGGCCGCATCGACCTGGTCCTCGGCAAGGACGGGGAGCGGGGCCCCGACGGCGCCTTCACCTCCGTCGAGCCCGCCGAGGACGCGATCCGCGCCGACCTCACGGCCGACATCGCCGAGACGCTCCACATCGGCCGCATCGGTGTCCTCGACTCCGACTACGCGCCGCTCGTCATCGACTGGCGGGCCCCCGCGGCCGCGCCGTTCTACCGCTCCACCCCCAAGGAGCCCGGCCGCGTCGTGCGCCGCCGGGTCATCCGCTCCAAGGGGCGCAAGGTGCTCGGCGTCGAGGACGACCTGATGCGCCCCGAGGTGACCGCCTTCCTCGACGGCGGCGAGCTGCCCGTCATCGGCGACGGCGCCCTGATGGCCGCCCTCGGGCGGGCCCGTACCCACTCGATGCGCGACATCGTCTCCTCCATCCAGGCCGAGCAGGACCTCGTCATCCGGGCGCCCGCCGCCTCGGTCGCCGAGGTCGCGGGCGGACCGGGCACCGGCAAGACCGCCGTCGCCCTGCACCGCGCCGCCTACCTGCTCTACCAGGACCGGCGGCGCTACTCCGGCGGCATCCTGATCGTCTCCCCGACCCCGCTCCTGGTCGCCTACACCGAGGGCGTCCTGCCCTCCCTCGGCGAGGAGGGCCAGGTCGCCATCCGGGCACTCGGCTCGCTCGTCGACGGCGCCGAGGCGACCACGTACGACGACCCGTCCACCGCACGCATCAAGGGCTCGTCCCGGATGCTGAAGGTGCTGCGCAAGGCCGTACGGGGAGCCCTGGAGTTCGGCGGTCCCGGCGGGGCCCCCGCCCCCGACCGGCTGCGCGTGGTGGCCTTCGGGCGCCGCCAGGAGCTGGAGGCCCCCGACCTCGACCGGATCCGGCAGAACGTCCTGTCCGGCACCGCCCCGGTCAACCTGCTGCGCCCGCGCGCCCGCAAGCTCCTGCTGGACGCCCTGTACTCCAAGTCCGGCGGGGCCGGCCGGCACAGCGACCCGGAGCTCGCGGCCGAGCTGCGCTCCGCCTTCGACGAGGACATCTCGACGGAGGACGCGTTCATCGACTTCCTGAACGCCTGGTGGCCCGAGCTGACCCCGCGCGGGGTGCTGGCCTCCATGGCGGACGAGCGGCGCCTGTCGCGCTGGTCGCGCCGCGACCTGAACCCGCGCGAGACCCGGCAGGTGGCACGCTCCCTGCGCCGGGTCGGCCCGGACGGCAAGGGCGCCCTGTCGGTGCACGACGTGGCGCTCTTGGACGAGCTCCAGCAGCTGCTGGGCGCGCCCGCCCGGCCCAAGCGCAAGCGCGAGCTCAACCCGCTGGACCAGCTGAGCGGGCTGGAGGAGCTGATGCCGACCCGCGAGGAGACCCAGTGGGAGCGGGCCGAGCGGCTCGCGGCGGAGCGCACCGAGTACGCGCACGTCATCGTCGACGAGGCGCAGGACCTGACGCCGATGCAGTGGCGGATGGTCGGCCGCCGCGGCCGGGGCGGCACGTGGACGGTGGTCGGTGACCCGGCGCAGTCCTCGTGGACCGATCCCGAGGAGGCGGCCGCCGCGCGCGACGAGGCGCTCGGCACGCGGCCGCGGCGCAAGTTCACCCTGACGGTGAACTACCGCAACCCGGCCGAGGTGGCCGAGGTGGCCTCGCGGGTGCTGAAGCTGGCGGCGCCGGGCACGGAGCCGCCGACGGCCGTGCGGTCCACGGGCCTGCGGCCGCGCTTCACGGCGGTGGCTCCCGAGGGCGGGGACCTGCGCTCCACGGTCGTGGAGGAGACCCGCCGGCTGCTGGAGCAGGTGGACGGCACCGTGGGCGTGGTCGTGGCCATGGACCGGCGCGCGGAGGCCGCGGGCTGGCTCGCGGACCTGGGGGAGCGGGCGGTCGCCCTGGGCAGCCTGGAGGCGAAGGGCCTGGAGTACGACGCCACGGTCGTGGTCTCCCCGGCGGAGATCGCGAACGAGTCCCCGGCGGGTCTGCGGGTGCTCTACGTGGCCCTGACCCGGGCGACCCAGCAGCTCACGGTGATCTCCACCGGCCAGGACGAGCCGGATGCGGAGGGCGTCGCGGCGCTGCTCAAGCCGTAGGACGGGCGTAGGACGGGCGCGGGGCCGGCACGGCACCTGCACAGGGCCGGTTGGTCGGCGGCCAAGGGCGTGGTCCCGACAACCGGTCGCCGGTAGGGGGATCACTTCGGGCGAACCTTTGTTAGCCTGGGTTACGGCACCGACTCGATCCAAGCCCCCGGGCCCAACCTTCGTCGCCTAGAGCGACCACTTGCCGCGAGGCGAGCATGGCGGGTCGGTGTCATAGACGTAGGAATCACCAGGTCCGCGTCCTCCACTCAGTGGGGGGCGCGGACCTTTTTTGTATGGGCCACCCATTCCCCAGGAGAGAGTTATCTCGTATGGTGGAAGAGTTCTTCCGAAATTTGTAGCTGGTTACCTTGTACCGGCTGGTAGGTGGGACGATCGGACAACAGGTCCTGCCGCACCTGCCACGTTTCGGCCGGAGCAGAGCTGGGCCCTGTGTAGAAAAGAACCAGGGACAGAAGAGGAACACGGCCATGGCAACGGCGCCCAGCGTCTCGTACTCGATGACGGTCCGCCTGGAAGTGCCCGCGAGCGGAACCGCGGTCTCCCAGCTCACCACCGCCGTGGAGTCCTCCGGTGGCTCGGTCACCGGCCTCGACGTGACCGCATCCGGTCACGAGAAGCTCCGTATCGACGTGACGATCGCCGCGACGTCCACGGCGCACGCCGACGAGATCGTCGAGAAGCTCCGCGGGATCGAGGGCGTCAGCCTCGGCAAGGTCTCCGACCGAACCTTCCTGATGCACCTCGGCGGCAAGATCGAGATGTCGTCCAAGCACCCCATCCGCAACCGCGACGACCTCTCGATGATCTACACCCCGGGCGTGGCCCGCGTGTGCATGGCGATCGCCGAGAACCCCGAGGACGCGCGGCGCCTGACCATCAAGCGCAACACCGTCGCAGTCGTGACGGACGGCTCCGCCGTGCTGGGCCTGGGCAACATCGGCCCGATGGCCGCCATGCCGGTCATGGAGGGCAAGGCCGCCCTCTTCAAGCGCTTCGCCGACATCGACGCCTGGCCGATCTGCCTGGACACCCAGGATTCCGACGAGATCGTCGCCGCCGTCAAGGCCATCGCCCCCGGCTTCGCGGGCATCAACCTGGAGGACATCTCCGCGCCGCGCTGCTTCGAGATCGAAGCCCGGCTGCGCGAGGCCCTCGACATCCCCGTCTTCCACGACGACCAGCACGGCACCGCCATCGTCGTCCTCGCCGCCCTCACCAACGCACTGCGCGTGGTGGGCAAGGCCGTTGGCGACGTCAAGGTGGTCATGTCGGGCGCCGGCGCCGCCGGTACCGCCATCCTCAAGCTGCTCCTCGCGGCCGGCGTCAAGAACGCCGTCAGCGCCGACATCCACGGTGTCGTGCACGCGGACCGCCCCGACCTCGTCGACGCGGCCGCGGACTCCCCGCTGCGCTGGATCGCCGACAACACCAACCCCGAGGGCTACACGGGCACCCTGAAGGAGGCCGTGGTCGGCGCCGACGTGTTCATCGGCGTCTCGGCCCCCAACGTGCTGTCCGGCGAGGACGTGGCCGCCATGGCGGAGGGCGCGATCGTGTTCGCGCTCGCGAACCCGGACCCCGAGGTGGACCCGGCGATCGCCCGCCAGACCGCGGCCGTCGTGGCCACCGGGCGCTCCGACTTCCCGAACCAGATCAACAACGTGCTGGTCTTCCCGGGCGTCTTCCGCGGCCTGCTGGACGCCCAGTCCCGCACCGTGAACACCGAGATGATGCTGGCCGCCGCGAGCGCCCTGGCCGACGTGGTCGGCGAGGACGAGCTGAACGCGAACTACATCATCCCGTCGGTCTTCAACGACAAGGTCGCCGGCGCGGTCGCCGGAGCCGTCCGCAAGGCCGCCTCCACGGCTGTGACGGCGCCCACCTCCGTCTGATCCCCGGCGCGTCGCGGGATGCGGGCCCCCCGGGCCGCCCATAGGGTTGCGGGGATGCCCGCGTGGCCCACGGTCCGCGTCCACGGACGGCATCCGGACACCATCCGGGGCGCCTTCCGGTGCGGACGGAGCGTCACCGCGGCGTGACTGTGGCGCTTTTCGTGTGACCCCGGCGGGTGCCGGATTGGCTTTCCCGCCGGTGGTGGGGGCAGGATGCGTAACCGGGCGAGAGGGTCTGACGTCAGACCCGGGTCCGGGGACTGTCCTAGGGCCCTGGCAGCATCGGCTTCGATCTCACGCCTCTAAGGCACGTTGAACACGGGAGTACAACATGAACCGCAGTGAGCTGGTGGCCGCTCTGTCCGAGCGCGCCGAGGTGACCCGCAAGGACGCCGACGCCGTTCTGGCCGCGCTCGCCGAGACCGTCGGCGAGATTGTCGCCAAGGGCGACGAGAAGGTCACCATCCCCGGCTTCCTGACCTTCGAGCGCACCCACCGTGCCGCTCGCACCGCGCGCAACCCGCAGACCGGCGACCCCATCCAGATCCCGGCCGGCTACAGCGTGAAGGTCTCCGCGGGCTCCAAGCTCAAGGAAGCCGCCAAGGGCAAGTAGTACGCCCTTGTGCCGAGGGCCGCACCGGCCCCCGGGACGGCAGTAGTACGTAGTACGTAGTGGCAGTACGCGAGAGGCGGCCATCCGGCACCGGGTGGCCGCCTCTCGGCGCTCCCGGGGCCCGTGGTGGCCCCCGGGAGCCAGAACGCCCCCACAGGCCCTGTACGGGGCCCGTGGGGGCGTTCTGGGACGGTCTGGGCGGATCTACCCGGCAGGCTCCGGGCGGATCCACCCGTCAGACGATGTCGCCGCCCGGGAGCTCGACCTTGGCGCCCAGTTCCACGAGCTTCTCCATGAAGTTCTCGTAGCCCCGGTTGATCAGGTCGATGCCGTGGACCCGCGAGGTGCCCTCGGCGGCGAGCGCCGCGATCAGGTACGAGAACCCGCCGCGCAGGTCGGGGATGACCAGGTCGGCGCCCTGGAGCTTGGTGGGCCCCGAGACGACGGCCGAGTGCAGGAAGTTGCGCTGCCCGAACCGGCAGGCGCTGCCGCCCAGGCACTCCCGGTAGAGCTGGATGTGCGCACCCATCTGGTTGAGCGCGGAGGTGAAGCCCAGGCGGGACTCGTAGACCGTCTCGTGGACGATCGACAGGCCGCTGGCCTGGGTCAGCGCCACGACCAGCGGCTGCTGCCAGTCGGTCTGGAAGCCGGGGTGGACGTCCGTCTCCAGCGCGATGGCGTTGAGCGGACCGCCCGGGTGCCAGAAGCGGATGCCGTCGTCGTCGATCTCGAATGCCCCGCCGACCCGGCGGAAGGTGTTCAGGAAGGTCATCATCGAACGCTGCTGCGCGCCGCGCACGTAGATGTTGCCGCCGGTGGCCAGCGCCGCGGACGCCCAGGAGGCGGCCTCCAGCCGGTCCGGGAGCGCCTTGTGGTTGTAGCCGCCGAGGCGGTCCACACCGGTGATCCGGATGGTCCGGTCGGTGTCGACGGAGATGATCGCGCCCATCTTCTGCAGGACGCAGATGAGGTCTTCGATCTCCGGTTCGACGGCGGCGTTGCTGAGCTCGGTGACGCCCTCGGCCAGGACGGCCGTCAGCAGCACCTGCTCGGTCGAGCCGACCGAGGGGTAGGGCAGGCGGATCTTGCAGCCGCGCAGCCGCTGCGGGGCCTCCAGGTATTGACCGCCCTCGCGCTTCTCGATGGTCGCGCCGAACTGGCGCAGCACCTCGAAGTGGAAGTCGATCGGCCGGCCGCCGATGTCGCAGCCGCCGAGGCCGGGGATGAAGGCGTGGCCGAGCCGGTGCAGCAGCGGGCCGCAGAACAGGATCGGGATGCGCGAGGAGCCCGCGTGGGCGTCGATGTCGGCGACGTTCGCGCTCTCGACGTGGGAGGGGTCGAGCACCAGCTCGCCCGGTTCGTCGCCGGGCCTGACGGTCACCCCGTGCAGCTGGAGCAGCCCGCGCACGACCCGGACGTCCCGGATGTCGGGGACGTTGCGCAGCCGGCTGGGCTCACTGCCGAGCAGGGCGGCGACCATCGCCTTGGGTACGAGGTTCTTCGCGCCGCGGACACGGATCTCGCCCTCGAGCGGGGTTCCGCCGTGGACAAGCAGTACATCGTCACTGATGCCGGTCATGAATCTCGCGTTCCGGAGAGGGGTGGGCAGGGGGCCAGTGAAAAGGGTAAGGGGCATGACCCCCCTGTTCGTAAGGCTGACGGGGCCGTAGGACTGTCATGAATTCGGCACAACACCCTGGGTGCCCGCCAGGTGGCGGAGCGTCCCCTTCCGGCCGGTGTCCGGCCGGCGGGCCGTGCGCGCCCCGCGCTGCCGCCGTGCGCCTTGAGCTGCACGGGGTCCGGATGCGCCGCCCACTCCCCCTCACGGGCGAATGTGCGAGACCATGTGGCCATGACCGAGGTGTCCTCCCTCACAGGGCGGCTGCTCGTGGCCACCCCCGCCCTCGCGGACCCGAATTTCGACCGCGCGGTCGTCCTGCTGCTCGACCACGACGACCAGGGATCGCTCGGTGTCGTCCTCAACCGCCCCACCCCGGTGGGCGTCGGTGACGTCCTGCTGCCCTGGGCGCCGCTGGCCAAGGACCCCGGAGTGGTCTTCCAGGGCGGCCCGGTGGCGCTGGACTCGGCGCTGGGGCTGGCGGTCATCCCGGGCGAGGAGGGGCCGCTGGGCTGGCGCCGGGTGCACGGGGCGATCGGCCTGGTGGACCTGGAGGCCCCGCCCGAACTCCTCGCGGCGGCCCTGGGGGCCCTGCGCATCTTCGCCGGGTACTCGGGCTGGGGCCCGGGACAGCTGGAGGAGGAACTGGGCGTGGGCGCCTGGTACGTCGTCGACTCCGAGCCGGGCGACGTCTCCTTCCCGGATCCGGAACGGCTGTGGCGCGCGGTGCTGCGGCGCCAGCGCAGCGAGCTGGCGATGGTGGCCACGTACGCGGACGACCCGTCGCTGAACTGAGCCCGGAGCGGGGGCGGGGGACAGGGCGGGACCCGGGCGGGGCCGGGGCGGGACGGGGGCGGAGCCGGGGTGGCGGCCGCGGATCCCTCGCGCGCGGGGGACTCGGTACCCTGGCAGTCATGAGCACTCTTGAGCCCGATCGCGGGACTGGTACGGGGACCCTCGTAGAGCCGACGCCGCAGGTGTCCCACGGCGACGGCGACCACGAGCGCTTCGCCCACTACGTCCAGAAGGACAAGATCATGGAGAGCGCGCTCGGGGGCACCCCCGTCGTCGCGCTCTGCGGCAAGGTCTGGGTACCGGGCCGGGACCCGAAGAAGTACCCGGTCTGCCCCATGTGCAAGGAGATCTACGAGTCCATGGGCCCCGGCGGGGACAAGGACAAGGGCGGCAAGGACGGGAAGTAGCCGTCCGGCCCTCCTGGAACGGGACGAAGGCCCCCGGTGCGCATCCGTGCGCCCGGGGGCCTTTGCCATGCCCCGGGGGCGGGTTAGGGTCGCCGCAATAGCGCCCTGTGAAACGTTCGTTGCACATGATGCAACGGTGGAGGAGTCGAGGCCATGCCCGAGTTGATCCCGCAGCCCCGGACCGCGCGATTCCCGGCCGACGACGGCACGTTCGAGCTCACCGACCCGCTCCTCGACGCCGGACCCGGCACCGAGGGCACCGCCCGCTGGCTGCGCCGCGAGCTCGGCGCCGCCACCGGCTGGGCGCTGCCCGCCCCGGCCGGCGGGGAGGACCGCGCCGGCCGCCCGGTGATCCGGCTCGCACTGCGCCCCGGCCTCGCGTGGGAGGCCGGGGCGGAGTCGTACGAGCTCCACGCCGGGCCCGGCGCCGTCCTCCTGGCCGGCGCCGACGGGGCGGGCCTCTTCTACGCCGCCCAGACGCTGCGTCAGCTGCTCGGGCCGGACGCCTTCCGGCGGGCGCCGCTGCCCGGCGCGGTGTGGCGGCTGCCGGCCGGGGACCTCCAGGACGGGCCGCGCTTCGGCTGGCGCGGGCTGATGCTCGACGTCGCCCGGCACTTCATGCCCAAGGACGCGGTGCTGCGGTACATCGACCTGCTCGCCGCCCACAAGCTCAACGTCCTGCACCTGCACCTGACGGACGACCAGGGCTGGCGGATCGAGATCAAGCGCTACCCGCGGCTCACCGAGGTCGGCGCGTGGCGGGCCCGCAGCCGGTGGGGCCACCGGGCCTCGCCGCTGTGGAGGGAGACCCCGCACGGCGGCTTCTACACCCAGGACGACCTGCGCGAGATCGTCGCGTACGCGGCGGAGCGGCACGTGCGGGTGGTGCCGGAGATCGACGTGCCGGGGCACTCGCAGGCCGCGATCGCCGCGTACCCGGAGCTCGGGAACGCGGACGTGGTGGACACGGCGGCGCTGGACGTGTGGGACGACTGGGGCATCAACGAGAACGTGCTCGCGCCCACCGAGGCCGTCCTGCGGTTCTACGAAGGGGTCTTCGAGGAACTGCTGGAGGTGTTCCCGGCGGAGGTCTCGCCCTTCGTGCACGTGGGCGGCGACGAGTGCCCCAAGACGCAGTGGAAGGCCTCCGCGCTGGCGCAGGAACGGATCCGGGAGCTGGGGGTCGACGGCGAGGACGGTCTGCAGTCCTGGTTCATCCGG
This sequence comes from Streptomyces sp. NPDC002104, assembly GCF_053593795.1. NCBI lineage: Bacteria > Bacillati > Actinomycetota > Actinomycetes > Kitasatosporales > Streptomycetaceae > Streptomyces > Streptomyces sp. NPDC002104. The sequence goes on from NZ_JBSFDF010000006.1 coordinate 67,739, forward strand.
CACTTCGACGGCTGGCTCGCCGAGCGCGGCCGCCGGCTCATCGGCTGGGACGAGATCCTGGAGGGCGGACTGGCCCCGGGAGCGGCCGTGTCCTCCTGGCGCGGCTACGCGGGCGGCATCGCCGCCGCGGAGGCCGGCCACGACGTGGTGATGTGCCCCGAGCAGCAGGTGTACCTGAACCACCGTCAGGCGGGCGGCGGGGACGAGCCGATGCCCATCGGGTACGTACGGACTTTGGAGGATGTGTACCGGTTCGAGCCGGTACCGCCGAAGTTGTCCGAAGAGGCCGCCGCCCGCGTGCTGGGCGCCCAGGCCAACGTGTGGACCGAGGTGATGGAGGACCAGAGCCGCGTCGACTACCAGGTGTTCCCGCGCCTCGCGGCCTTCGCCGAGGCGGTGTGGTCCCGGCTGCCGCAGCCCGGGGAACGGGACTACGCCGGCTTCGAGGCACGGATGACGGTCCACTACCGGCGCCTGGACGCCCTCGGCGTCGACTACCGGCCGCCCGGCGGCCCGTTGCCGTGGCAGCGCCGGCCCGGGGTGCCCGGCCGCCCGATCGAGGGAGCGCCCCCGAACGTGTGACGGGCCCCGGCGGTGCGCCCCGGCCCGATCGCGGGCGGGGCGCGGCGGGTTCGCGGCCGGGGCGCGGCTGGTTCCCGGCTGGGACGCGGCTGGTTCTCGGCTGGGACGCGGCTGGTTCTCGGCTGGGACGCGGGCGGTTCGCGGCTGGTTCGCGGCTGGTTCGCACGGGCCGGGCGGGGGCGTGCGGGGGGCCGCGGACGGTGCCCCGCGGGGGTGGTGCGCCGGTGGTGCGCCGGTGGTGCGCGGGCGGTGGACCCTCGCGTCAGGTGCTCCGGAAGATGTGCCAGAGTTGCCACCTCCCGGCGGTGAGCACGTACCGTACGGCGGACAGGCGTGAGCGCCGGGACCGGGACATCGGGAAGGGGCAGCTGGGTTGACCACGCACGCACCGCACGCACCGCAGGCACGGGACTCGTCCCAGGGGCCCCGCAGCGACCCGCGGGCGGGGAACGCGGCGCAGTCCGTGACGCTGCCGGCCTCGCTCGACGAGGCCGTGGCGGCGCTCGCGGCCATGCCCGCCGCCGTCCCCGTGGCGGGCGGCACCGACCTCATGGCCGCCGTCAACGCGGGACTCCTGCGCCCCGCCGCCCTGGTGGGCCTCGGCCGGATCAACGAGATCCGCGGATGGCAGTACCAGGACGGCCACGCACTGCTCGGCGCCGGCCTCACGCACGCGCGCATGGGCCGGCCCGACTTCGCCGCCCTGATCCCGGCCCTGGCCGCCGCCGCGCGCGCCGCGGGCCCGCCGCAGATCCGCAACGCCGGCACGCTCGGCGGCAACATCGCCACGGCCGCGCCGACGGGTGACGCGCTGCCCGTACTGGCCGCGCTGGAGGCCGTGCTCGTCATCGTCGGGCCCGGCGGATCCCGGCGCGAGATCCCGGTCTCGCACCTGCTCGCCGGCCGGGAGATGCTCCGCCCCGGAGAGCTGATCGGCTTCGTGCGGGTGCCGTTGCTGCACGCGCCGCAGGTCTTCCTCAAGGCCACGGGCCGTACGGGCCCGGGGCGCGCGATGGCGTCCGTGGGGCTCGTACTGGACCCCGCGCGCCGGGGTGTGCGCTGCGCGATCGGCGCGGTCGCCCCGATGCCGCTGCGGCCGCTGGAAGCCGAGCAGTGGGTTGCTTCGTTGATCGACTGGGACGGGGACCGCAGTCTGGCCCCCGAGGCGCTCGAGGCCTTCGGCGAGTACGTCGCGGCGGCGTGCGTGCCCGACCAGGGGGAGCCGGTGGCTCCCGCAGTACTGCATTTGCGGCGGACGGTGGCCGTGCTGGCACGGAGGGCCCTGGGGAGGGCGCTGAGCTCATGAGTGAGAACGACAACACGGGTACCGCGGGGTCCGCGGGACCCCACTGGGGCTGGGAGCCGGTGCCGCACGGCGGCGAGTACGACTCCGACGCGACGGCCTTCGTGAAACTGCCGCAGGACATGCTGGACGCGCTCGGCACCGGGGAGCCCCTCGCGGCCCCCGGGCACGGCTACGTGCCGCCGCCGATGATCGTGCCGCTCGGTTCGGGGAGTACGGATCCCGCGGCCACGGGAACGTGGACGATCCCGGTGCAGTGGCCCGAGGCGGGTTCGGCGGCTCCGGCGGACGCGGGCGCCGGAGCCGGCGCGGACGCGGGCGCGGGTGCGGGGACTTCGGGCACCGCCGTGCGGGCGCCGATCCCGGCGTCGGTGCCGATCCCGGCGTCGGTGGCCGCGGCGTTCGCGGATCCGGCGGCGGAGCCGGTGGCCGAGCCCGTCGCGGAGCCCTACGGGGAGACTTTCGGGGACGCGTTCGGGGACTCGCGCGGGGACGCGCGGGGGGACACGTTCGGGGACGCGCGCGGGGATTCGTTCGGACAGCCCTTCGCGGAGCCGTTCACGGAGCCCTACGCGGAGTCCTTCGGGGAGCCCTACGCGGAGTCCTTCGGGGAGCCCCACGGGGAGCCCTTCGCGGGGAGCCGGGCCGGCGCGCACGAACCGGGGTCGACCGCCGAATGGCGGTTCCCCGAGGCGGCGGCGAGCGACGTGTGGACCCCGGGCGGCGCCGGCGACACGGGCAGCTTCGGGCAGCTCGCGGCTTCGGCCGACTGGAGCCAGGCCCCCGCGACACTGCCGGGCGGGGCCGCGGCCCCGTGGGCGACGCATCCGGACTTCGAGGGTGCGCGCGGGTACGCGGCGCAGCAGCCGGGCGGGGAGGGGGCGGGTTCCGACGGGCTGGATTCCGGACCGCTGGGTTCCGACCCGCTGGGCTCCGGGGTGCTTCCCGGGGGTTCCGTACCGGCCCCGGCCCCGGCCCTGGGGCGCGGGCCCCGTGTGCTGGGCGGCCCGGGCGTCGGTACCCCGCTGGACGGGGAGCCGGTCCACCCGGCCCCGCACGACATCGAAGCCGTCCACGGCCCGGCGCAGGCGCCGGACTCGGGGGAGCGGCAGCATCCGGCGTCCGAGGGCGAGGCCCGGGGTGGCGCCGAAGCCCCGGACGACGGGGGCGAAGTCCGGGACGGGGCCGAGGGCGAAGCCGGGGAGCAGGACGGTCCCCGGGCCGGGGAGCAGGCCGGAGCCGGGGCCGTCGGGGCGGAGCCGGGTGACGGCGCGGCCGTGCCGGCCGCCGGCGGAGCCGGGGCCGCGCCCGCGCCGAGTGCGGACGACGCCGACCTGGCTGTCGAGGCGGCTTCGGCGGGGACGGCCGAAGGGGTTCCGGCCGTGGGGGAGACGTACGAAGAAGAAACCGCCGACGGAGCGGACGCCGGGGCCGTCGCCCAGCACGAGCACCCGTCGGCCTCCTACGTCCTGCGCGTCAACGGGGCCGACCGCCCCGTCACCGGCGCCTGGATCGGCGAGTCCCTCCTCTACGTGCTGCGCGAGCGCCTCGGCCTCGCCGGCGCCAAGGACGGCTGCTCGCAGGGCGAATGCGGTGCCTGCGCCGTGCAGGTCGACGGCCGGCTCGTCGCCTCCTGCCTCGTCCCCGCCGCCACCGCGGCGGGCAGTGAGGTCCGGACCGTGGAAGGTCTCGCGACCGACGGGGAACTGTCGGACGTGCAAGAGGCGTTGTGCAGGTCGGGTGCGGTGCAGTGCGGATTCTGCGTGCCCGGCATGGCCATGACCATCCATGATCTGCTGGAGGGCAACCACGCCCCCAGCGAGCTGGAGACCCGCCAGGCACTGTGCGGCAACCTCTGCCGCTGCTCCGGGTACTCGGGCGTCATCGAGGCTGTGCGCGAGGTCGTGGCCGAGCGCGGTTCGGCGGCGGAAGCCGCCGCCGCGGCCACGGCAGAGGTGCGGATCCCGCACCAGGCCCCGCCGGGCGAGGGCGGGTTCCACGGGATGCAGGGCCATCAGGGCCATCAGGGCGACCAGGGCGACCACGGAACCCAGGGCGACCAGGGACTCTTCGGAGACCACGGCAACCACGGCAACCACGAGGGAGGCACGGCGTGAGCGCCCATGACGCGGCGACGGTCCCGGCAGCCGTCACGACGCCGGCGCCCGAGGGCGCCGCGGAGCCGTCGGAGTCGGCGGTCCCGCGCGGCATCGGCGCGTCCGTCCCGGCCGCCGACACCCGCGCCAAGACCGAGGGCACCTTCCCCTACGCCGCCGACCTGTGGGCCGAGGGCCTCCTCTGGGCCGCCGTGCTGCGCTCCCCGCACGCCCACGCCCGCATCCTCTCCATCGACACCTCCGCCGCCGCGGGCATGCCCGGCGTGCGGGCCGTCGTCACCCACGCCGACGTCCCCGGCGCCACCACGCACGGCCGCCGCATCGCCGACCGGCCCGTCTTCGCGCACGACGTTGTCCGCCACCACGGCGAGCCCATCGCCGCCGTCGCCGCCGACCACCCGGACACCGCACGCCTCGCGGCCGCCGCGATCGCCGTCGAGTACGAGCTCCTCGACCCGGTCACCGACCCCGAACAGGCCTTCGGCGCCCCGGACCTGCACCCCGACGGCAACCTGATCCGGCACATCCCGCTGCGCTACGGCGACCCCGAAGCCACCGGCGACGTGGTCGTCGAGGGCCTCTACCGCATCGGCCGCCAGGACCCCGCCCCCATCGGCGCCGAGGCCGGGCTGGCCGTGCCGCGCCCGGACGGCGGCGTGGAGATCTACACCGCCTCCACCGACCCGCACACCGACCGCGACCTGGCCGCCGCCTGCTTCGGGCTCGACCCGGACCGCGTACGGGTCGTGGTCACCGGAGTTCCGGGCGCGACCGCCGACCGCGAGGACGCGGCGTTCCAGCTCCCGCTCGGCCTCCTGGCCCTGCGCACCGGCTGCCCGGTGAAGCTGGCCGCCACCCGCGAGGAGTCCTTCCTCGGCCACGCCCACCGCCACCCGACGCTGCTGCGCTACCGCCACCACGCGGACGCCGAGGGCCGGCTGGTCAAGGTCGAGGCCCAGATCCTGATGGACGGCGGCGCCTACGCCGACGCCTCCTCGGAGTCCCTCGCGGCAGCCGTGGCCTTCGCCTGCGGCCCGTACGTCGTCCCGCACGCCTTCGTGGAAGGCTGGGCGGTCCGTACGAACAACCCCCCGTCGGGCCATGTCCGCGGCGAAGGCGCCCTGCAGGTCTGCGCGGCCTACGAGGGCCAGATGGACAAGCTGGCGGCCGCCCTCGGCATCGACGGCGCCGAGCTTCGCCTGCGCAACGTCCTGGCCACCGGCGACCTCCTCCCGACGGGCCAGACGGTCACCTGCCCCGCCCCCGTGGCGGAACTCCTGCGCGCGGTGCGCGACCACGAGCTGCCTGCCCTCCCCAAGGACACCCCGGAGGAGGAGTGGCTGCTCCCGGGCGGCCTGGAGGGCGCGGGCGAGCCGGGCGCGGTGCGGCGCGGGGTCGGGTACGGGGTCGGCATGGTCCACATGCTCGGCGCGGAGGGCACCGACGAGGTGTCCACGGCCACGGTGAAGATCGTCGGAGGCGCGGCCACGGTCATCTGCGCGGCCGTCGACACCGGCCAGGGCTTCTCCACGCTCGCCCGCCAGATCGTCCAGGAGACCCTGGGCGTCGACGAGGTCGTCACGGCCCCGGTCGACACCGACCAGCCGCCGGCGGGCCCCTCCGCCCACGGCCGCCACACCTGGGTCTCGGGCGGCGCGGTGGAACGCGCGGCGAAGATGGTCCGTACGCAGCTCCTCCAGCCCATGGCCCACAAACTCGGCATGTCCACCGAGCTCCTCCAGATCGCGGATGGCCGGATCACGTCGTACGACGGCGCCTTCTCGACGACCGTCGCGGAAGCGATGGAGGGCAAGGAGCTCTGGGCGACGGCCCAGTGCCGCCCGCACCCGACGGAGCCGCTGGACGCCGACGGCCAGGGCGACGCCTTCGTCGGCCTCGCCTTCTGCGCGATCCGCGCGGTGGTCGACGTGGACATCGAGCTGGGCTCGGTGCGCGTCGTGGAGCTCGCGGTCGCCCAGGACGTCGGCCGCGTCCTCAACCCCCGCCAGCTGGCAGCCCGTATCGAAGCGGGCGTCGTCCAGGGCGTGGGCGCGGCCCTCACGGAGAACCTCCGCACGGCTTCGGGCCTGATCCGCCACCCGGACCTGACCGGCTACGCCCTGCCCACTTCCCTGGACGCCCCGGCGGTCCGCATCGTCAAACTCGTCGAGGAACGCGACGTGGTGGCCCCCTTCGGCGCCAAGCCGGCGAGCGCCGTCCCGGTGGTCACGGCCCCGGCGGCGGTGGCCTCGGCGGTCCGCGCGGCCACGGGCCGGCCGGTCAACAGGCTCCCGATCCGGCCATCGGCGGCGGTGGCGGCGCCCAACTCGTAACCTTGTGACCCTGATTGCACCTGCAACTCGGAACTTGGGACTGTCGGAGTCTCTCGATAGAGTGCTTGTGGACACTGGCGACGTGCGTGTGCGAATGCGTGCGAAGCGGGTGCGAACGGGGACGACGGGGAGTCGGGGAGGCCATCGTGGCAGTGGACTATGGGCCGGGCGTGTTCGGCGTGGACTTCGGTGTGGGCGTGGCCTCACCAGAGGCTCTGGGTGCGCTGCAGGTCGAGTACGAATCGATGGCTGATTGCAAGAAGCGGGTCGACGGTCTGCTGGAAAAGCTGGAGGGCTCCCCGGCGAGCGACAAGAAACTGGCGCACGGCACCCTCCCGGAGAACTCCCTCGGCGAGGGCTTCGCGGAGGCCAAGCGGCTGTTCACGGCCTACTCGAACGTGCATACGCAGTTGCTTGCGCTGTCCAAGGGGCTGGCTGACCAGATCGAGGGGCTCAGCATCGCCATCCAGACGAGCAAACACGGTTTCGAGGGCGTGGACGAGGACACGAAGCGCCGGATGCTGGCGATCAGCAAGCAGGCCGACGCGAACTACGTCCCGGAACGGGACCCGTTGGCGCCACCGCCGCCGCACGGTTCGGTTGCGCAGGGGACTGGGCAGGGAGTCAGCCAGGGTGAGGGTGTCTGATGGCGACGAACTTTGAGAGTCACACCCACCAGCAGCTGCTGGCCATGCTCGCCTCGGCCGACGCGGAGACCCTCAAGACGCGGGGTGCTCAGCTGACGGATGCCGCGGCGATCATCAAGGAGATCGGCGAGAGTCTCAAGGACCACCGGGTGACCGGCTGGGAAGGTAAATCGGCCACGACCTTCCAGGACTGGGTCAGCCGCACGGGTAACGCGACACTGCGCCTGAGCGAGTACAGCGCCGAGGGCGGCAAGCAGCTGACGCAGGCCAGCCAGGTCGTCATCGAGGTCAAGGCCAACATGCCGAAGTACGACGCGTCGGCGGCCGCCAACCTGGAGGCGGCCCGCGAGTACCACAACGACCCGGACGCGCAGCAGATCGGCCAGCAGGCCCATTCGAAGCTGAGCGGCGACCGGCAGCAGGCGATTCAGCAGATGACGAAGCTGGCGCAGGGGTACGAGGCTTCGGCTACCGGCATGGAGATGGCGGAGATCCCGACGTTTCCGAAGACGCCGGAGGAATTCGTTCCGCAGTTCAGGGATGGCGGGCAACAGTTGGAGCGCTCTTCGAGCGGCTCGACAGGGACCGCTGGTGCCGGGGGATCGTCGTACGTACCGGCAACGGCGGGGCCCGGTGGTTCGTCGTCCGACTTTGGCCCCACGGGTGGTGGGAACGGGCCCGGCCCGACGCCGACGGGCCCGACGCCGACGGGCCCGGCCCCGGGCCTCGTTCCCGTACCCCCTGACCGGGATATTGGTACCGGTCTCGACACCGTCGGCCCGACGCCGAGTGCGACCCTTCCTCCGGCTCCGGGAGTACCCGGAGGCCCGAGTCCGGTTGGTCCGGGTGGTGGCGGTTCGGGGGTCACCCCCGGCGGGTTTGTCCCACCCTTGACGCTCCCACCGGGTCGTGGCGCATCAAAGCCGATCGGGGGTGTCGGCCCTGGCGGCTTCGTGCCCGGTGGGACCATCCCCGGTCCCAGTGGGATCGGCGGGAAGGGTGGTGGACTAGGCGGTGTTGTAGGCCTGCCTCCGCGCGACACCGGGATCTCGGGTGGTCGGCCGGTCACTCCCGGAGGGCCTGGCACGAGCATTCCCCGTGGCACGGTCATCGGTGCTGAGGGCGCCCAGGCGGGCGGTCGCGGTGTGGGCATGGGCGGTGGCATGGGTGTGGGCGGTGGCGGAGCGCACGGCGGGCTCGGCAACCCCATGGCCGGTCGCCGCCTCGCCAGCGAGCCGGGCGGTGTCTTTGGCGCGGGACAGCGGGGTGCGGGTGGTCGCGCAGTGTCGGGTGGCCAGCCGTTTACACAAGGTGGCTCCGGGCTGGTTCGCGGCGGTTCGGGTGCTGGTGCGGTAGGCGGTCCCATGGGCCACGGCGGCGCTGGTGCGCATGTTCCGGGCCGGCGGAGTGAGGGTCGGCAGGGTGAGCGCCCTGACTACCTGGCTGAGGACGAAGAGACGTGGCAGGGCGATGGTCGTGTCGTTCCGCCGGTGATCGACTGAGTGGAGCGGACGTTGCACGGGATGCGTATGCGCAGGGCGACCGCAGCCTTGGCAGGCTTTCTGCTGGCTGGGGTTGCCGCAACCCCAGCCCATGCAGAAACGGTTAGGGCTCAGCAGTGGCATCTCACCTTGATGAAGGCCGATGAGATCTGGAAGATCAGCACCGGCAAGGGAATCACGGTCGCTGTGATCGATACGGGTGTCGGCCGCATCCCCGAGTTGGAGGGGCAGGTTCTCCCTGGCAAAGACCTTGCCACGGAGAACAAGGGCGACGAACGTACCGACTATGGGAAACACGGCACCACCATGGCTGCGTTGATCGCAGCGACGGGTAAGCATCCAAGCGGTGATGGGTCCTTCGGACTTGCGCCAGGAGCCAAGATCCTTCCGGTCCGTGTCCCGCATGAGTCTCGCGAGACGGCTCCTTCCTGGACCGAGGCGATCCGCTATGCGGCGGATTCGGATGCCAAGATCATCAACGTCTCGCTGGGCATGTCCAAGGATGACCCCGCTCGGCTCGATGCCGTTAAGTACGCCCTCTCCAAAGGGAAGTTGATCTTTGCTTCCGTTGGTAATGAGGGTGATGCAGGAAACAGTGTCCTGTACCCGGCTGCGACGCCAGGCGTGGTCGGCGTTGGTGCCATCGACAGGAACGGGAAAGCAACTGCCGAGTCACAGCACGGGTCCCAGGTCGACTTGACTGCCCCGGGGGTCGACATCGTTACGGCCTGTGCCAGCGATACCCAACTGTGCAAGAACCACGGCACGAGTGACGCCACCGCCCTCGCCTCCGCCTCGGCCGCGCTGATCTGGTCCGCCCACCCCGACTGGACGAACAACCAGGTGCTCCGGGTCATGATGAACACCGCGGGCAAGCCCGTCGACGGCGCCGAGCGCAGTGATTTCATCGGCTACGGCACCGTCCGCCCCCGCATCGCGGTACCCAACCCCGGCGACCCCGGCCCCGCGGACGTCTACCCGCTCCCCGACCTCGCCGCAGCCGGCGGCAGCGCCGGGACGAAGGCCCCCTCGGCTCCCTCCTCCGGCCAGGCGGCGACTCCCGCCCCCCAGGCCGCGGCGAAGGAAGAGGGCGGCAGCAGCCTGCCCTGGCTCGCGCTCGGGCTCGGTGCCTGTGTGCTCATCGGTGGAGCCGTCACCGCGGTTGCCCTCCGGCGCCGGAGCCGCTGACCTGGGCAGCACCATCAGACCCGTTCGACGAGGAAGGGTCCCGATCCGGAGCTCGACCAGGACCACATCGGCGAGGTCGGCTCCGAGGCCTGCAAGCTCCACACCCGGCTCTCCGCCGACGGCAAGCACGCCGCCGCCTCCACCGCGGAGGCGGCCGACGTGCTCACGCACGGGTTGGTGGCGGACGCTTCAGCGTGGGCGGACAACGGCGCGGCCGGCGGCATGCTCGTACCGGCCAAGTGGGACGGCAACTGAGACGAACGGCCGGATGGGCGGCACCCCGTGTGGGGTGCCGCCCATCCGTCATGGCTGGTCGGGCCATCAGAAGCCGTGACCGGAATCGAACCGGCGTAACTCGCTTTGCAGGCGAGTCCCTCAACCACTCGGGCACACGGCTGGGTGGTGGTGATGTGTATGACCGTACGAGGGGGAGGGAGGGTGGGGAAGGGTTTCGGGGGGCGTGCAATGCGACTGCCATGCTGCGTTCACAGAGTGCGGTGAGCGGGTGGGCGCGGGACCTTTGGCCTAGGGCTGGGGGCGGGGGTGGGATCGGTCGGAATGACAGGGTCGAAAAGGCGGTACGGGCCTTACTCTGGGGCGATGAGCGTCCTCCCCCCGCGAGCTGCTGCCGCACCCGCCGAAGCGATACCCGACGACCCGAAGGACGGGATCCTCGGGCCCGCGTACCGGACGCTCAGCATCGGGATCATCTCCGTTGTCTTTCTGATCGCCTTCGAGGCCACCGCCGTCGGGACCGCCATGCCGGTGGCCGCGCGGGAGCTGGACGGGATCGCGCTCTACGCCTTCGCCTTCTCCGCCTACTTCACGACCAGCCTCTTCGGGATGGTGCTCTCCGGGCAGTGGGCCGACCGGCAGGGGCCGCTGCGGCCGCTGGCCGTGGGGATCGTGTGCTTCGCGGCCGGGCTGGTGTGTTCCGGGACCGCCGGGGCGATGTGGATGTTCGTGCTCGGGCGGGCCGTTCAGGGGTTCGGGGGCGGGCTGGTGATCGTCGCGCTCTACGTGGTCGTCAGCCGGGCCTACGAGGAGCGGCTGCGGCCCGCGATCATGGCGGCCTTCGCGGCGAGCTGGGTCGTGCCGTCGATCGTCGGGCCGCTGGCCGCGGGGACGGTGACCGAGCACCTCGGGTGGCGCTGGGTCTTCCTCGGGATCCCGGCGCTGGTCTTCGTACCGCTGGCCGTGGCGCTGCCGGCGATCCGGCGCAATGCCTCCGGGCCGGTGGATCCGCTGGCTCCGCCCGTGGCGTTCGACCGGCGGCGGATCCGGCTGGCGCTGGGGATCTCGGCCGGGGCGGGGCTGCTGCAGTACGCCGCGCAGGACCTGCGGTGGCTGTCGCTGCTGCCGGGGCTCGCGGGGGCGGCCCTGCTGGTGCCCGCGGTGCTGGGGCTGCTGCCGCGCGGGACCTACCGGGCGCGGCGCGGGCTGCCGTCGGTGGTGCTGCTGCGGGGTGTGGCGGCGGGGTCGTTCATCGCGGCGGAGAGCTTCGTACCGCTGATGCTGGTCACGCAGCGGGGGCTGAGCCCGACGCTGGCCGGGTTCTCGCTGGCGCTGGGCGGGGTGACCTGGGCGGGCGGCTCGTGGGTGCAGTCGCAGGGGCGGGCGGCGCCGTACCGGGAACGGCTGATGGTGCTCGGCATGATCATGGTCGCCGCGGCGATCGCCGGGGCGCCGGCGGTGCTCGTGGAGTGGGTGCCGGTGTGGATCCTCGCGCTGGTGTGGGCGCTGGGGTGCCTGGGGATGGGGCTGGTGATCGGCTCCACTAGCGTGCTGCTGCTGAAGCTGTCGGCGCCGGAGGAGGCGGGGGCGAACTCCGCCTCGCTGCAGATCTCCGACGCGCTGGCGAACGTGGTGCTGCTGGCGGCGGGCGGGGCGGCGTTCGCCGCGCTGGGCGGGGGAGCGGTGGGGGCTTCGCACTCCGTGGCGGAGGGTGCCGGTGCCTCGCACCCCGGTGCCTTCGTGGTGGTGTTCCTGCCGATGGCCTGCGTGGCGCTGGTGGGGGTGTGGGTCGCCACCCGCCTGGACCTCGTCCCGGGGGCATGGCGGGGACCCGGCCGGACCGGGTCTGTGGCCGGAGCCGGGCCCGTGACCGGGTCTGTGGCCGGAGCCGGAGCCGGAGCCGGAGCCGTGACCGGACCGGGCCCGTGCCCGGAGCCGGGCCCGTGACTGGGTCTATGGCCGGAGCCGGAGCCGGAGCTGGAGCTGGAGTCGGGTCCGTGGCCGGAGCCGGGCCCGCGGCCGGGTCCGCGGCCGGGGCCGGGGCCGTGACTGGGTCTGTGGCCGGAGCTGGAGCTGGAGTCGGGTCCGTGGCCGGAGCCGGGCCCGTGACTGGGGTGGAGCTGGAGCTGGAGCCGGGCCCGTGACCGCGTCTGTGGCCGGAGCCGGAGTCGGGTCCGTGGCCGGGCCGGGGGCGGGGGACGGGGCCGGCTCCGGGACCGCCCCCGGCTCCGGGACCGCCCCCGGCTCCGGGACCGGAGCAGGGGCCGAGGACAGCGTCACAGCCTGAGCGGAGCACCGGGGGGTCGTCGGGCCTGTGTTCGGGACCTCCGCGTACGAGGACACCTTCGAGCAGGCGGGCGTGCTGCCGCACGGGATCGCGACGAACCATCCCCCCGTCCCTCGCCGACGGGAACAGTCGACGAGGACAGTCGACGGGAACAAGCGCGCCGCCTGGCTCGCCGCCGCGACCTTCCTCGCCCTCAACGGAGCCGATCTCGGGGATCTCGGTGATCTCGGGGACGGCGGGCAGGGCGTGGCGTACGGCCTGGTCATCGGCGTGGCCGCCGGGGACGAGGAGCACGTCGGGCGGATCGTGGAGCGGCTGCGGGCGCCGACCCGGCGAGTGTGACGCTCGCCGCACGCGCCGAGGTCACGGGCCTGTCCCTCCGCGAGGGGCGGGCCGGGGCCGGTAAGGTGGCCCGGTTGTCCTACGTACGACTGCCCGTACCGCCGGCCGTACCGACGCCCGGACCGCACGCCCGGAAGATGCCCGGACGCGCGCCCGGAACGGAAACGCCGCCGAGAGACCGAACCGGAGACCGTGACTACTACCGCCTCCCACCACCTCTCACCCGCCTTCCCCGGCCGCGCGCCGTGGGGTACCGCCAGCGCCCTGCGAGCTTGGCAGCAGGGTGCGCTGGACCGGTACCTGGAGACCCAGCCGCGCGACTTCCTCGCCGTCGCCACCCCCGGCGCCGGCAAGACCACCTTCGCGCTGACCCTCGCGTCCTGGCTGCTGCACCACCACGTGGTGCAGCAGGTGACCGTGGTCGCGCCCACCGAGCACCTGAAGAAGCAGTGGGCGGAGGCCGCCGCCCGGATAGGGATCCGCCTGGACCCCGACTACTCCGCCGGTCCGCTCAGCAAGGACTACCACGGGGTCGCCGTCACGTACGCGGGTGTGGGCGTGCGGCCGATGCTGCACCGCAACCGGTGCGAGCAGCGCAAGACCCTGGTGATCCTCGACGAGATCCACCACGCCGGTGACTCGAAGTCCTGGGGCGAGGCCTGCCTGGAGGCCTTCGACCCGGCGACCCGGCGGCTGGCCCTCACCGGTACGCCCTTCCGGTCCGATACGAATCCCATTCCCTTCGTGGCCTACGAGGAGGGGAACGACGGGATCCGGCGGTCCTCCGCCGACTACACGTACGGCTACGGGAACGCGCTGGGCGACGGGGTCGTCCGGCCGGTCATCTTCCTCTCCTACAGCGGCAACATGCGCTGGCGCACCAAGGCCGGCGACGAGATCGCGGCGCGCCTCGGCGAGCCGATGACCAAGGACGCCATCTCGCAGGCCTGGCGTACGGCGCTCGACGCGCGCGGCGACTGGATGCCGAACGTGCTGCGCGCCGCCGACCAGCGGCTGACCGAGGTCAGGAAGGGCATTCCGGACGCCGGCGGGCTGGTCATCGCCGCCGACCAGGACTCCGCGCGGGCCTACGCCAAGCTCATTCGGGAGATCACCGGGAGCAAGGCCACCGTCGTGCTGTCGGACGACACCGGTGCCTCGAAGCGGATCGACGAGTTCGCCGCGAGCAACGACCGCTGGATGGTCGCCGTCCGCATGGTGTCCGAGGGCGTCGACGTACCGCGGCTCGCGGTCGGCGTGTACGCCACCACCATCTCGACCCCGCTGTTCTTCGCGCAGGCCGTCGGACGCTTCGTGCGCTCGCGCCGGCGCGGCGAGACGGCCTCGGTGTTCCTGCCGACCATTCCCTACCTGCTGGGCTTCGCGAACGAGATGGAGGTCGAGCGCGACCACGTCCTCGACAAGCCGAAGAAGCAGGGCGAGGAGGACCCGTACGCCGACTCCGAGAAGGAGATGGAGGAGGCGAACAAGCAGGAGGACGAGGACACCGGCGACGAGGAGCAGATGTCCTTCGAGGCGCTGGAGTCCGACGCCGTCTTCGACCGGGTGCTGTACGACGGCGCCGAGTTCGGGATGCAGGCGCACCCGGGCAGCGAGGAGGAGCAGGACTACCTCGGCATCCCCGGGCTGCTGGAGCCCGACCAGGTGCAGATGCTGCTCCAGAAGCGGCAGTCGCGGCAGATCGCGCACAGCAAGCGCAAGCCCGACGGCGAGGCGGACCTGCTGGAGCTGCCGGCCGAGCGGCGGCCCGTGGTCTCGCACAAGGAACTGCTGGAGCTGCGGAAGTCGCTCAACACGATGGTGGGCGCCTACGTCCACCAGAGCGGCAAACCGCACGGCGTGCTCCACACCGAACTGCGCCGCGTGTGCGGCGGACCGCCGAGCGCGGAAGCCACGGCGGGACAGCTGCGCGAGCGGATCAAGAAGGTCCAGGAGTGGGCCACCCGGATGCGGTGATTTCCTACGAATCCGGCACGGGCGGTGCGGGGAGATTTGTACGGCCCCCGCCCGCCCGGGCCCTCGTACCGGGGACGCCGCACCCGTGATGGGAGGCACTGACGGGCCGGCCCGGGCGGCCCGGGGCCAGGGGCCGGCGCACAGCAGGTGCAGGGGGGCCGAAGGTCACGAATCGACGGCGATGTACATTTTCAACCGGCACAAAACGCCAGTAGGCGCCCGGATTCTGGACGAGCCCTTCCGCTGAGCGAACCTGCTCGCTACTGTCCCCGCATCGAACGCCCCGTGGCAACGCCGCCGCGGGAGCGCAGCCGGTGCCATGGCCGCTACCGGCGGCCTCTCCGTGCGTCGCCGAGGGACCGGCGGCGCTATCCCCAGAGAGTCACCGCCGCCCACCGAAAGAGGGAGAGGCGTCGTGACCGCGGAAACCTCCCAGACTCTCGACCGAGGACTCCGAGTTCTCAAACTGCTCGCCGACACCGACCACGGTCTGACCGTCACAGAGCTCTCCAACCGCCTCGGTGTGAACCGCACCGTGGTCTACCGCCTCCTGGCCACCCTCGAACAGCACGCCCTGGTCCGCCGCGACCTCGGCGGCCGCGCCCGCGTCGGGCTCGGAGTGCTGCGCCTCGGCCGCCAGGTGCACCCCCTCGTGCGCGAGGCGGCCCTGCCGGCGCTGCGCTCCCTCGCCGAGGACATAGGCGCCACCGCGCACCTGACCCTCGTGGACGGAACCGAAGCGCTCGCCGTGGCGGTCGTCGAGCCGACCTGGACCGACTACCACGTGGCCTACCGGCCGGGCTTCCGCCATCCGCTGGACCGCGGGGCGGCCGGCCGGGCCATCCTGGCCGCCCGTCAGGGCACGCTCATCGAGCCCGGGTACACGCTCACCCACGGCGAGCTCGAAGCGGGCGCCAGCGGCGCTGCCGCGCCCCTCGTGGGCATCACCGGGCTGGAGGGCAGCGTGGGCGTCGTCATGCTGGCCGACGCCGTGCCCGAGCGGGTCGGCCCCCGCGTGGTGGACGCCGCCCGAGAGGTGGCCGACGCCCTGCGCTAGCTCAGGGCACACCGCCCGGGCCGCCACCGGGCACACAGGCGCACCGCAAGGACACCGAGCCGCGTCCCCGATCACCGGGGGGCGCGGCTCGACCCGTTGCCGGGCACCCGCGCTAGATTGGCCCGGTGCTCTCTCGCCTCACACGTCTGCCGCGTCCCGCCGCCCTCGCCGTCTGCGCCGTGCCCGTGCTCGCGCTGTTCGCCGTCGCGGCCCTCGCCCCGCTGCCCTTCGTGATCGCGCAGCCGGGCCTCACGGCCGACGTGCTGGGCTCCCGCGACGGCAAGCAGGTCATCAGCATCACCGGGGCACCCACCCGCGAGACCACGGGCCAGCTGCGGATGACCACCATCCAGGCCACCGGTCCCTCCACCTCCGTCGCCCTGCCCGAGCTGATCGGCGACTGGTTCGACACCACCCGGGCCGTCATGCCCAGGGAGGCGGTCTACCCGTCGGGCGGAAGCGACAAGGAGATCGAGGAGCACAACCTGGAGGAGATGACCACGTCGCAGTCGACGGCCTCCAAGGCCGCCCTCGGCTACCTCCACAAGGACCCGAAGGACGTGAAGGTCGAGCTGAACCTCGCCGACGTCGGCGGTCCGAGCGCCGGACTGCTCTTCTCGCTGGGCATCGTCGACAAGCTCGACGGGAACGGCAGCGGAGGCGATCTCACCGGTGGCAGGACCATCGCCGGTACGGGCACCATCAGCGCGGACGGCGAGGTCGGCGCGGTCGGCGGGGTGGCCCTGAAGACCCAGGCCGCGCGGCGCGACGGGGCGAGCGTGTTCCTCGTACCGGCCGCGGAGTGCTCGGACGCCAAGTCCGAACTCCCCGAAGGGCTGCGTCTGGTGCCCGTCACTTCGCTGACGGGTGCGGTCGACGCGCTGCGTGCTCTGCAGAAGGGCGCGTCGGTTCCGTCCTGCTGACCGCGGAGGCCGGCGAGGCCGGCGAGGCCGGTCCGGCCGGTGCTGCCGGTGCGGGCGCCTCCATGGTCCGCCAGGACGGGAACACCAGCGGGGAGAGCGTGGCGAGGAAGTACACCCCGCCGAACGCCAGCAGCGCCGTCGTCACCCCGAAGCCGTCGATGAGCAGCCCCGCGGCCAGTCCGCCCAGCGGCATGGTCAGTTCACAGCCCGCCTGGGTCACGCCCGAGACCCGGCTGCGCAGGGCGTCGGGCACCTTCTCCAGCATCACCGTGGTCAGGATCGGGTTGAGCACGCCCGCGCCCAGCCCCGACAGGGCCATCGTCACCGCGAGCGGCAGCGGGGTGTCGGTGAAGGCGGCGACCGCGTAGCGCGGTGCCCCGCAGAGCAGGAACGCCGCGGCGAACACGGCCCTACGGGGGAACCGCCCGCCCCAGGCTCCGTAGAGCAGGGCCCCCAGCAGGGCGAACCCGCCGAAGAGGGCGATCATCAGGCCGAGCGCGGTGGGTCCGCCGAGGGCGTCGCGGCCGTGCACGGGCAGCAGGACCGAGGACCAGCCCTGGTCGAGGCCGTTGGTCATCATCACCATCACCGTGATGCCGAGCAGCAGCCGGGCGCGGGTCAGGAACCGCCAGCCCTCCGCGAGTTCGGCCCGGTAGCCGGCCAGGGACGCCTTCGTGGCGGCGCGCTGCGGCTCGGCGGCCGTTATCCCGCGCAGGAACGCGGTGACCAGCAGGGCGGAAGCGCCGAAACTGGCCGCGTCGAGGAGCAGGACGGACTCGGCGCCGATCGTGGCGATCAGTACGCCGCCCACCGCGGCCCCGATCATGCGGGCTCCGCGCGAGACGGCGTCGTAGAGGCTGGCGGCGCGGGCGATGGTGGTGCCGGCGTGCTCGGCGAGGTGGGGGAGCAGGACGTAGCGCGCGGTCAGTCCGGGGGTGTGCACGAGGCCGCAGACGGCCATCAGCGCGCACAGCATCCAGAACTCCAGCAGCCCGGCGTGGTGCAGCAGCGGGACCGCGGCCACGGACAGGCCGCACACCAGGTCGGAGACGGCGGAGACCCGGCGGCGCCCGAGCCGGTCGATGACCGGGCCCCCGACGAGGGCGGCCACCGCCACGGGCAGGGTGGCGCAGAAGGCGACGATCCCGGCCCGGCCGGCGCTGCCGGTGGTCTGGAGCACGAACCAGGGGACGCCGATGAGGGTCAGCGAACTCCCGGCTATCGAAATCGTGTTGGCGAGCAGGACGGCGGTGAAGGGGCGACGGCTCACGCGATGCCGCCGTGCGGGCGGGAGATACGGGTGTTGCGGGTGATGCGTGCGTGCAGGTGCGCGGGCTGGATCAGGCGGATGCCGAGCGCGATCAGGGTCTCGCCGAGCTGGTTGCGCAGGGCGGGGGCGCGGAGCCGGGGAACGCGGGGGGTGTGCGGCGCGGCCTCCCGCGCGCGGCGCCAGGCGGCGGCCTCGGCGGTGCGGGTGGCGTGGGTGTCGGCGTGGATCCGGGCATGGCTGAAGGCGTGCACGGCAGGACTCCTTCTGCGAAAGGGGTGGTGGAGGGGGCTACTTGGTGCGCACCGGGAAGGCATGCGTGTGGACGCGGACCGTCTCCGTGCCTTCCGAGGACGGCAGATCGCGGTAGCTGTTGATCAGGTCGTGCATTTTGAGGACCAGCTCGTGGCTCTGCTCGGGGGTCAGCTGGAGCGAGAAGTCGCTGAGCTCGGAACTCCGGCGCCACTCCAGCGACCAGGTGTGCGCCTCGCCCAGCCAGGAGGACAGCTCCTGTTCGTGGATCTTCACGATCTCCGCGAGGAAGACCTCCGCGGCGCCGCGCGTGGCCGGGTCGGTGTCGTAGACCAGTGCCTCGTCGAAGATCGTGCCGTCCTGGCAGGGCTGCCACCAGCGCTCACGGCCCTTGCCGTGCTCGGGGGCGTCCTCGACGAACCCGTACGCGGCGAGCTGGCGCAGGTGGTAGCTGGTGGCCCCGCTCGATTCCCCTAGCCGCTGGGCCAGTTGCGAGGCGGTGGCAGGCCCGTGCAGGCGCAGGTCGCCCAGCAGGCGGATGCGCAGCGGGTGGGCCAGGCCGCGCAGGGAGTGGGCGTCGAGCTTGCGGAGCTGCGGTTCGGCGTTCTTCTCGGGCATGCCTCAACAGTAGAGTTGCAAAGAACTCTCTGCAAGGATTTCTTTGCAACTACTTCTTTGCATCCGTTCCTTTGGAACTCGCCCCGGCTCAGCCCTCCTTGATGAACCCCTCCTCGATCAGCCAGTCCTTCGCCACCTCGTGCGGGTCCTGCCCCTCCACGTCCACCAGCGCGTTGAGCCGCTGCGCCGTCTCTGTCGTCAGCCGCTTCGACAGGGGGTCCAGGAGGCCGGCGATCGCCGGGTACTTCTCCAGGGTCTTCGCGTGCAGCTCCGGCGCCGCGTTGTAGTTGGGGAAGAAGTGCCGGTCGTCGGCGAGGGTGTCCAGGTCCATGGCCCTGATCCGGCCGTCCGTGGTGAAGGCCTCGCCCAGCAGGCAGGAATCGGACTTCGACACCTGGGTGTAGATGATCCCTGCGTCCATCTTCATGACGTTGCCCGCCGGGATCTTCATCCCGTACGCCTTCTCCATCCCGGGCAGCCCGTCCTCGCGCGAGGCGAACTCGTTCTCCACGCAGACCGTGACCGCCTTGGGGTCGCGCTGCGACAGCGCCGCCACGTCGGACATGGTCTTCAGCTTGTACTTGGCGTTGTTCTTCTTGCTGATGGCCAGCGTGTAGGTGTTGTTGAGCGTGGACGGCGGCAGCCACGCCACGCCGTTCTTCACGTCCGCGTCCCGCACCGCCTTCCACTGCGCGTACGGGTCCGTGATCGGCTTGTCGTTGCCCAGGTAGGTGATCCACGCCGTGCCCGTGTACTCGTACATGGCGTCCGCGTCGCCCTGGATGATCGCCTCGCGGGCGCTGATCGAGCCGGGGAGGTTGGTGCGGTCGAGGACCTCCGCGCCGGCCGCCTTGAAGATCAGGCCGATCATCTGGCCGAGCACGATGTTCTCGCTGAAGTTCTTCGAAGTGACCGTGAGCGAGGCGCCCTTGAGGGGCAGCCCCTGCCCGACCGAGCCCGGTACGACGTCGTCCACCATCGGGGACCCGCTCTTGAGCCCGCAGCCCGCGAGCGCCAGCACGGGCAGCAGGGCCGCACAGGCCGCCGCGGCCGTCCGTACGGCGAGCCGGGGGGAATGGGAGTGGGAGGGGGAGTGGGAGGGGGAGTGGGAGGGGGAGTGGGAGAGCCTGGCCATCTACGCCTCCAGCCCGCGCGGGGTCAGGACCGTCTCGGCCAGTGAGGCCAGCCAGTCCACGAACAGCGCCAGCGCCACCGTCAGCACCGAGCCCAGCACCAGCACCGGCATCCGCTGCGTCTGGATCCCGGAGGTGATCAGGTCGCCGAGGCCCCCGCCGCCGCCGAAGGTGGCCAGGGTCGCGGTGCCGACGTTGAGGACGAGGGCCGTCCGTACGCCCGCCAGGATCAGCGGGACGGCCAGCGGCAGTTCCACCTTCATCAGGGTTCCCATCGAGGACATCCCGATGCCGCGCGAGGCCTCCACCAGCTGCGGGTCGATCCCGCGCAGCCCCGCGACCGTGTTGGACAGCACGGGCAGGACGGCGTAGGCGACCATGCCGATGATCGCCGTCGAGGGGCCGATGCCGAGCCAGATGACGAGCAGGGCCAGCAGGCCGATGGCCGGGGTGGCCTGCCCGATGTTGGCGATCGCGGTGACCAGCGGGGCCGCCCGGCGCAGGCCGCGGCGGGTCAGGGCGATGCCGAGCGGAATCGCGATGATCAGCACCCAGAAGGTGGAGATCGCGGTGAGCTGGACGTGCTGCCACAGCCGGAGCTCGACGTTGCCGTCCTTGAGGGAGTTCTCGGCGATCGTGTCCAGGGTGGCGTTGGTGATCCACAGGTACGTGGCCAGCAGCACCAGCGCCAGCACGATCGGCAGGGTCACCAGCCGGCCCCAGGTCAGCCGGCTTCCCGGCCGGGGCGGCGCGATCGAGGCCATGACGTCCTCGGCGGGCTCGGGTTCCCCCGGGTCCCGGAAGACGTGCCCCTTCAGCTCGTGCTCGCCGGGCGGGCGTTCGGGGGAGACCGGGTTGCGCGGGCTCATGAGCGCTCCGAGCCGTCCCGGGGCCCCGCATCGTCCCGGAGCCCCTCCAGGTCCCGCTCGACGCGGTGGTGGCGCAGCTCCTCCAGGTCGTGGGCGTGCTCGGCGGCCGTCAGCCGGTCGGCCTCCAGCATCTCGTGCACGGAGTTCATCAGGGTCTCCATGTCCACGACGCCGATGTACTCGCCGCGCCGCCCGGTGACGGCCACCCGGCCGCCGCTGTCGGTCAGTACGGCCTCCAGGGCGTCGTGCAGGGTCGCGTCCCGGGTCACCGTGTCGTGCACGAGCTGGCCGGCCCGGGCGAGGGAGCCCTTGGCGCGCATCAGGTCGCCGCGGCGCAGCCACTTGTACGGGCGGCCGCGCCGGTCCAGCATCAGGAGCTCGTTGACCTGGCCGGCGCGCAGGGTGTTGAAGATCTTCTGGAGCGGGTCGTCCACGGAGACGGTCGGGAACTCGGCGATCTCCACGTCCCGCACCCGGGTGAGGTTGAGCCGCTTGAGGGCCGCGCCGGCGCCGACGAACCCGGAGACGAAGTCGTCGGCGGGGTTGGTGAGGATCGCCTCGGGGGTGTCGAACTGCGCGATGTGCGAGCGCTCGCGCAGGACGGCGATCCGGTCGCCCAGCTTGATGGCCTCGTCGAAGTCGTGCGTGACGAAGACGATGGTCTTGTGCAGCTCGTGCTGGAGCCGGATCAGCTCGTCCTGGAGGTGGTCGCGGGTGATGGGGTCCACGGCGCCGAAGGGCTCGTCCATGAGCAGGACGGGCGGGTCGGCGGCGAGCGCCCGGGCCACGCCCACGCGCTGCTGCTGGCCGCCGGAGAGCTGGCGCGGATAGCGGCCGTGGAACTCGCGCGGATCCAGCCCGACGAGGTCGAGCATCTCCTCCACCCGGTCCTTCACCCGGGACTTGGACCAGCCGGTCATCTTCGGGACGAGGGCGATGTTCTCGGCGACGGTCATGTGCGGGAAGAGCCCGGAGGACTGGATCGCGTACCCGATCTTGCGCCGGAGCTTGACCGGGTCCATGTCGGTGACGTCCTCGTCGCCGATGCGGATCCGGCCGGAGGTGGGCTCGATCAGCCGGTTGATCATCTTGAGGGTGGTGGACTTCCCGCAGCCGGAGGGGCCGACGAAGACCACCAGCTCGCCCGCCTTGATCTCCATCGAGACGTCGTCGACGGAGGGGTTGGGGTTGCCGGGGTAGCGCTTGGTGAGGTTCTCCAGCTCGATGGTGGCGCCGGAGGTGGTGGGGGCCGCGGCCGGCCGCGGACTCGCCTCCGGCTGCGTGCTCGTGGTCGGCGCGGGCGTCGGCTCAGACACGGATTCCCCTCGGGATGGTGAGACGGCCGAGCAGGACGTAGGCGGCGTCGAAGAGCAGGGCGAGGATGACGACGCCGAGGGTCCCCGCCAGGACCTGGTTGATGGCGTTGGCGCTGCCGAGCGAGGCGATCCCGCGGAAGATCTCGTTGCCCAGGCCCGGCCCGGAGGCGTAGGCGGCGATGGCCGCGATGCCCATCAGCATCTGCGTGGAGACCCGGATGCCCGTCAGGATCGGCGGCCAGGCGAGCGGCAGCTCCACCTTCAGCAGCTGGGCGCTGCGCGACATCCCGATGCCCTTCGCCGCATCGACCAGGGCCGGGTCCACCCCGCGCAGCCCCACGATGGAGTTGCGGACGATGGGCAGCAGTCCGTACAGGGTCAGGGCGATCACGGTCGGCGCGACGCCGAGGCCGACGATCGGGATCAGCAGGCCGATCATGGCCAGGGAGGGGACGGTCAGCACCGTGGAGGTGGAGGTGACCGCGAGGTTCCCGGCCCAGCCGCTGCGGTAGGTGAGGACGCCGATGGCGACGCCGAGGGCGGTCGCGATCACCATGCACTGGAAGACGGCGCTGGCGTGCTGGAAGGCGTCGGTCAGGAGCTGCTGGTGGCGGTTGGACAGGTAGGTCCAGAAACTCACGCCGCGTCACCCCATCCGTCGTTGCCGCACGTCAGTGGTCAGTGGTTCAGTCGTCAGTCGTCCTCGGCCGCCTGTTCGACCAGGGGAATGATCCGCAAGGGTACGGGATTTTCCATAACAATCGCCGTCGAAGCCCTCACGATCCCATCAAACGCGACAACTCGGTCGATCACCCGCTGGAGATCCGCGTTGGACCGGGCCACGAGCCGGCACAGCATGTCTCCGTGCCCGGTCGTCGTGTGCAGCTCCAGCACCTCCGGCACCCCGTCCAAGTGGGCCCGTACGTCCGCCCCTTGGCCCTGCTTGATCTCCAGCGTGGCGAAGGCCGTGACCGGGTACCCCAGGGCCGCCGGATCCACCTGCGGACCGAAGCCCCGGATGACTCCGTTCGACTGAAGCCGGTCCAGCCGGGCCTGCGCCGTACCGCGCGCCACGCCGAGCCGGCGCGAGACCTCCAGCACCCCGATCCGGGGCTCGCGGGCGAGCAGCACGATGAGCCGGCCGTCGAGTTCGTCGATTCCCATGGCTGCCTCCGGGGCGGTCGGTCGGTGGTCATAGTGCACAGATATTCCAGCCATGGTGGGCCAGGACTGGTCAGTCTGTACAGCGGAAACGGAAACTATTGCGCAGCTTGTGGAACGGCGGGAGTCTGCCGTCATGACTGAGACCCAGCCGCTCGACACCGCACCGCGCACCGCCGCCAAGGCCGATCCCTTCCCCGTCAAGGGCATGGACGCGGTCGTCTTCGCCGTGGGCAACGCCAAGCAGGCCGCGCACTACTACTCGACCGCCTTCGGCATGAAGCTCGTCGCCTACTCCGGACCGGAGAACGGCACGCGCGAAACGGCCAGCTACGTCCTGACCAACGGCGCCGCGCGGTTCGTCCTCACCTCGGTCATCAAGGCCTCCACCGACCGCGGCCGCTTCCTCGCCGAGCACGTCGCCGAACACGGCGACGGCGTCGTCGACCTGGCGATCGAGGTCCCGGACGTGAAGGCGGCCTACGCCTACGCCGTCGAGCACGGCGCGCGCGGCCTGGACGAGCCGTACGAGCTCACCGACGAGCACGGCACGGTCCGCCTCGCGGCGATCGCCACCTATGGCCAGACCCGCCACACCCTGGTCGAGCGCGGCGACTACACCGGCCCCTACCTGCCCGGCTTCGTCTCCGTCGCCCCGATGGTCGAGCCCCCGGCCAAGCGCACCTTCCAGGCCATCGACCACTGCGTGGGCAACGTCGAGCTCGGCCGGATGAACGAGTGGGTGGCGTTCTACAACAAGGTCATGGGCTTCACGAACATGAAGGAGTTCGTGGGCGACGACATCGCGACCGAGTACTCGGCGCTGATGTCGAAGGTCGTCGCGGACGGCACCCTGAAGGTGAAGTTCCCGATCAACGAGCCGGCGATCGCGAAGAAGAAGTCGCAGATCGACGAGTACCTGGAGTTCTACGGCGGCGCGGGCGTCCAGCACATCGCGCTCGCGACGAACGACATCGTCCGCACGGTGCGGGCGATGCGGGCGGCGGGCGTGGAGTTCCTGAACACCCCGGACTCCTACTACGACACCCTCGGCGAGTGGGCGGGCGAGACCCGGGTCCCCGTCGAGATCCTGCGCGAGCTGAAGATCCTCGTCGACCGCGACGAGGACGGCTACCTGCTGCAGATCTTCACGAAGCCGGTCCAGGACCGCCCGACGGTCTTCTTCGAGATGATCGAGCGGCACGGCTCGATGGGCTTCGGCAAGGGCAACTTCAAGGCCCTGTTCGAGGCGATCGAGCGGGAGCAGGAGAAGCGGGGCAACCTCTAACGGGTTGCGCCAACCGCCCCCCCCGCGGCCCCACTGCCGGGGCTCCGCCCCAGGACCCCGCCGACTGGGGCGGCGCCCCGGACGGCTCCGGGCGGAGCCCCGGTTCCGGGAAGGGGCGGGGCGGTGGTCCTACGGCTTCGGCTTCGGCTTGGGGGACGGCTTGGCCGCCTTCGGGAGTTCCGGGGCCACCCACGGGGTGGTGGGCTGCATGTTCTCCGGGCCGCCCGCCGGGGGCTTGCCGATCGAGGCCAGGGCCTCCTTCGCCAGGGGCGCCCGCACCGGGGAGAACTTCGGGTTCGTCCGCATCGCCTCCTCCAGGTGCCGCCGCGCCCCCGCCTCGTCGCCCAGGCCGCGCTCGATCACCGCCCGGTGGTACGAGAACTCCGCGAGCCGCAAACCCTGCTCCGTGGCCTTCTTCGCGTACTCCAGCGCCGCCGTGTCGTCGCCCGTCTTGTGCAGCGCCCATCCCAGCGCGTCCGCCACCGGCAGGCTCTTGTGCCGGGCCCACTCCGCCGTGAGGCGCCGTACCGCCGCCGAGGGATCGCCGTGGTCCGCCTCGAAGCGGCCCAGGAGCAGCTCCTCGTTCACCCCGCTCCGGGCGGCCTGCGCCGCGATCCCGCCGTACACCGCCCGCGCCTCCTCGCCCCGGCCCAGCGACTCCAGCAGTTCGCCCAGCTCCAGCGACAGCGCCGGCACCGCCGCCCGGCCCAGCGCGAGGCGGTAGTCCCGTACGGCCTCACCGCCGCGGCCCAGCGCCGCCAGCACCCGCGCCCGCCCGCCCAGCGCCGCCGCCTGGCCCGGATCGGTGCGCAGCGCGGCCTCGTACTGCTTCAGCGCCTCCGCGTCGTCCCCGCGCTCCCAGGCCAGCTCCCCGAGGCGGAACAGCACGTACGCCTTCTCCGCCGGGGCCTTCGCCGCGCCGCCCGCGTGCTCCATGGACATGGCCGCGTCCTCGCGCCAGCCTCGGTCCCGGTAGACCTGCGAGGCCTTCATGAAGGCCGCCAGCCCCGGCCGCAGGTCCACCAGGCGCTCCATCGCCTTCTCCGCCGCCTTGTAGTCCCCGAGACCGCCGTACGCGTCGACGAGCACCGGGTACGCCGTCCACCGCTTCGGCGCCTGCGCCCGTACGAGCTCGCCCCACTTCTTCCCGGTCCCGAAGTCCCGCCGGGCGTTGGCCAGCGTGCCCATGCCCGTCATCGCGTCGAAGTTGCCCTTCTCGGCCGGGCGCAGCTCCAGCGAGCGCTTCAGGGCGGCCTCCGCCTTCGGGTACCAGGCGGGATCGGCCGTCCGCCGCACCTGCTCCAGGTACGCCGATCCCAGCACCGCCCACGAGCCCTCGTCGTCCGGGTGCTCCGCGACCCACTTCTCCCGGTCCGCGACCAGCGCCGACAGGTCCACCGCCGCCACCGGCGCACCCATGCCGACGGCCGCGCGGGCCCGTTCGCTGGGCCCCGGCGGGCGCGCGTCGTCGCCCGTGCGGGCCGGGCGGATCAGCAGGGCTCCGGCGATCAGGACCACCATGGCCGCCGCCGCCACGAGCGTCTTGCGGCCGGTGAAGGTCACGGGCGGAGCAGCCTGCTGCCGCCTCTCCTGGGAGACGGATGCGTCGCGCATAGGGTCCATGGGGTCACTGTGCGTCAATATGAAGAGTTCGCCGAGGTGTCCGAAGAGCGTCGCGGCCGTGTTCACACCGATGGCCCCGGCTGTCACGCTGGCACCATGGCTGATGACGTTTCACGCGAGCTCCACGAGCCGCTGCACGAGCGGCTCCTCGAGGGCCTCCCGCCCGAGGCCGTGCTCACCGACCCCCAGGTGACCGCCTCCTACGCCACCGACATGGCCAGCTTCTGCGCCGCCGGCACCCCGGCCGCCGTGGTGCTGCCCCGGACCGTCGAACAGGTCCAGCACGTCCTGCGCACCGCCCACGCGCTCCGCGTCCCCGTGGTCCCCCAGGGGGCCCGCACGGGCCTGTCGGGCGCGGCCAACGCCTCCGACGGCTGCATCGTGCTGTCCCTCGTGAAGATGGACCGGATCCTGGAGATCGACACCGTCGACCGGATCGCCGTCGTCGAACCGGGCGTCGTCAACGCCGTCCTCTCGCGCGCCGTGGCCGAGCGCGGACTGCACTACCCGCCGGACCCCTCCAGCTGGGAGCAGTGCACCATCGGCGGGAACATCGGCACCGCCGCCGGCGGTCTGTGCTGCGTCAAGTACGGGGTCACCGCCGAGTACGTCCTCGGCCTCGACGTGGTCCTCGCCGACGGCCGGCTCCTGCAGACCGGCCGGCGCACCGCCAAGGGCGTCGCCGGGTACGACCTCACCCGCCTCTTCGTCGGCTCCGAAGGCAGCCTCGGCGTCGTCGTCCGGGCCGTCCTCGCCCTGCGCCCGGCCCCGCCCCGCCAGCTCGCGCTCGCCGCCGAGTTCCCCTCCGCCGCGGCCGCCTGCGAAGCCGTCTGCGCCGTCATGGAGGCCGGTCTGACGCCCTCGCTGCTCGAGCTGATGGACCGTACGACCGTCCGCGCCGTCAACGCCCTGGGCAAGATGGGTCTGCCCGAGACCACCGAGGCCCTGCTGCTCGCCGCCTTCGACACCCCGCACGCGCCCGAGGACCTGGCCGCCGTGGGCGAGCTGTGCACCGCCGCCGGGGCGAGCGCCGTCGTACCGGCCGAGGACGCCGCGGAGTCCGAACTGCTGCTCCAGGCGCGCCGGATGGCCCTGCCCGCCCTGGAGGCCCTGCGGCCCGCGACGATGATCGACGACGTGTGCGTACCGCGCACCCGGCTCGCCGAGATGCTGGACGGGACCGCCGCCATCGCCCGTACGCACGACCTGCTCATCGGGGTCTGCGCGCACGCCGGCGACGGGAACACCCACCCCATCGTCTGCTTCGATCCCGCCGACGAGGACGAGACCCGGCGGGCCCGGGCCTCCTTCGAGGAGATCATGGCGCTGGGCCTCGAACTGGGCGGAACCATCACGGGGGAACACGGGGTCGGCGTCCTGAAGAAGGACTGGCTCGCCCGCGAACTCGGCCCGGTGGGACTGGAGATGCAGCGCGCGGTCAAGCACGCCTTCGACCCGGAGGGGCTGCTCAACCCGGGCAAACTGTTCTGAGCCGGAGCTCACCGTGTCAGAGCTCCCCGCCACGGCTCGCCCTGCCACGGCTCCGCCTGTCACACCTCGCCCTGTCACACCTCGCCGTCCGCGGACTCGTCCGACGGCCACGGGTCGCGCATCCACAGCTCGTCGGCCGGTGTCGGGGCGAGCAGCTCGGCCAGCGCCGCGTCCAGGCCGAGCCGGTCGGCCTCGGTGCCCGGCGGCACGATCCGCAGGGTGCGCTCCAGCCAGGCCGACACCGACACGGCGGGGGCCTCCAGCAGGGCGTCGCCGTCGGGGGAGCTGAGCGCCATGCACAGGACGGCCTGCTGGCCGACCTTCGTGGGCCAGATCCGCACGTCGCCGTGGCCGCACGGCCGGAACACCCCCTCGACCAGCAGCTCGCGGGCGAAGGTCCAGTTGACCGGGGTGCTGGAGCCGGTGTGGAAGGTGATGTGCACGGCGTACGGGTCGTCGGTCAGGTACAGCAGGCGGGCCGGGACGGGCACGCTGCGCTCGGGGGACAGGACCAGCTTCAGTTCCAGCTCGCGCTCGACGACGGGGTGCTGCATGGCGGCCTCACTTCGGTACGGGGTACGTGTGCGGGTGGTGCGCGGGGCCGTGGAGCGGCCCCCCACCCGCAGAGAGCGCCGAAGTGCCCGGGTATGACGCGAGTTCGCGAGGCACATCGAGGAATGGCCGAAATCTATCGGCTGACCGAATTCTTCCGTACGGGACCGCGCGTACGTCTGCGTACGTCTGCGTTCGACTCTGTTCGCCTGCGTTCGCCTGCGTTCGCCTGCGTTCGCCTGCGTTCGTGGACGTTCCCCCGAACGCTTGGATTCTCCCGTTACCGGACCTGTCGGGGGGCGGTTCTTGGCTATGGTCCACCCCTGCAAGAAGCCTCAAGCCACGATCGGAGTTGGGGACATTGACGGCCTCCCCTGGTGACGGCGAGCACGCGGCCCGCGAGGGCTACTACCCCGATCCGTCCATCCCCGGGTACGTCAGGTTCTGGAACGGCCTGAACTGGGTTCCCGGTACGAGCCGCCCCGCGGCCCCTGCCGACGAGACGGGTCCCGTGTTCCTCGACCAGACGGGCATGAGCGAGGCGCTGCGCGAGCCGGAACGCCGGCCGACGCCGCGGCACGCCCCGGCCCCGGCACCCGTACCGGCACCGGCCCCCGCGTCCTGGCCGGAACCCGCGGGCTCCGTGGCGGCTCCGGCCGCGCGGTCCGGGGTGGAGTCGTGGGCGGAGTCCGCGTCGCGGTCGGACTTCGCGCCCTGGCCGGAGGCCGGGGCCGCGGACCCGGCCTCCGGTTACGAGTCGGGACACGCATCCGGAGCGGACCCGGCCTCCGAGCCCGGGTCCGCGTCGCCGTCGGTGTCCGCGGAATGGCAGGCCGACCCGCTCCACCAGTCCGGGTTCGGCGGGCCGCGCGACAGCCGGGTGTCCTGGGGCCACGGGGAGGAGGCGGAGGAGGCCGCCGCCCGCCCCGGCGGGATCTCCCTGGCCCGTACGCCGCTGCCGGCCCCCACTGCGCACCGGGCGCCGGCACCGCTGCAGGCCCAGGCGCAGGCCCACGCGCAGGAAGCAGCAGCCTTCCAGGCCCAGGCGCGGGCACACCGCTCGGCCCAGGCGCAGGCACCGGATCACCGCTCGGCGCAGGCCCATGCACCGGCGCAGGCCCAGGCGCATGCGCACCCCCAGGCGCCCGCCCAGGCCCAGGTGTCGCCCCAGGCGCACCGCCTGGCCCAGGCCCAGGCCCACCGCTCGGCGCAGGCGCCGGCCCGGCAGGCGGGGGAGGCCCCCGTGCCGGCCGCCCTGCCCGCGCAGGCGTCCGGGTCCGCCGCCCCGGGCGGGCTCGGCATCCTGTCCGCGCCCTCCCCGGTCGCGGCGCAGGCCGCCGCCGCGGTCCCGGCCCCCGCCCCCGTGCGGCCCGGCGACCCGGAGCCCGAGCCGGCGGAGCGCGTGCGGTCCGCGCAGCGCCGGGCCCCGGCGGTCGCGGCGGAGCCCGCCGGGCGGGTGTCCCCGGTGGAGCAGGCCGATGCCGCGGAGCGGGCCGGGTCCCCCGTGCCCCCGGCCCCGGCCCAGGCCCAGGCCCAGGCCCAGGCCCCGGCCCCGGCCCCTGCTCCGCGTCCCGGAGGGACGGGGCGCGCGGTGTTCGAGCGGATGGCGGAGCGTGCCGTGCGCCCCGCCGGGCTCGTGCGCCGCGCGACCGCCCGGCTGCTGGACTCCCTCGTGTACGCCGCCGTCGCGACCGGGGCGGCGCTGCCCCTCGTACCGGGGACGACCGCGCACCTCCAGGCCAAGGTCGACGCCGCCCGGGCGGGCGGCCGGACCACCACCGTGTGGCTGCTCGACGGGACCACCGCGGGCTCGCTGGGCCTCGTCCTCGGCGCCGTCCTCCTCTTCGGCGTCCTCTACGAAGCCCTGCCCACGGCCCGTTGGGGCCGCACCCCCGGCAAGAAGCTGCTCGGCGTACGGGTCCTGGCCACCGCCACGCTGCGCCCGCCCCGCTTCGGCGCCGCGCTGCGCCGCTGGCTCGTGTACGCGCTCCTCGGGCTCCCGGGGGCCCTGTGGGCCCTCGCGGACCGTCAGCGGCGCCGGACCCTCCACGACCGCGCCGCACGCACGTACGTGGCCCGCTAGGGGGCCTCCCGGGCCCTGCGCACCGCGTCGTCCCCCGAATGGACGCGTCCCCGTTGCGGGTCGCTCCGGGCCGGGTTCGACTCGGGCCATGAGCACCGACCAGCCGCCGCCGGGCCAGCCGCCCGAGGACGACCCGTTCCTCAAGAAGCCCCAGGAACCGACGCCTCCGCCGTCGGGTGGTTCGCCGTACGGTTCACCGCCCGCAGGCGCCGGCGGAGTCTTCCCGCCGCCCCCGCCCGGAGGCGGAGGGGGCTACCCGCCCCCGCCCCCGCCCGGGGGAGGCGGCTACCCGCCCCCGCCGCCCCCGTACGGCGGCGGCAACGACCCGTACGGCGGTGGGGGCGGCGGCTACGGCATGCCCGACCCGCTCGCCGGGATGCCGCCGCTCGCCGACTTCGGCAAGCGGCTGGCCGCCCGCGTCATCGACCTGCTGATCATCGCCGTGCCGCTGTTCGTCATCCAGCTGTTCGCCGGTGACCGCAACCGCTACACGGTGAAGACGAACGAGGGCGAGGACGTCACCGAGGTCATCACCAAGTCCTACAGCGGCAGCGGACTGGTCATGACGCTGATCTCGATCGTCGCCTACGTGGGCTACGACTGGTGGTTCGTCAAGAAGAACGGCCAGACCCTCGGCAAGAAGTGGATGGGTCTGCGCGTCGCGATGCTCAACGACGGCAGCGTCCCGCAGTCCAACGCCGCCCTCGCCCGGTCCGCCGTGCTCTGGCTGCCGACGCTGATCTGCTGCTTCTGCCTGTGGCCGATCGCGCTCGTCATTTCGATGGTCGTCGACAAGCCCTACAAGCAGGGTCTGCACGACAAGGTCGCCAAGACCGTGGTGGTCCAGGCCACCTAGCAGTACCCGGTCCGGCGTGCGCGGGCGGTCTCCCCACGGGGGAGGCCGCCCGCGCCGCGCTGCGGCGTCGCGTCAGTGGTGCACGGGATGTTCGACGGGGGCAGGCGCCGGCGCCGGGGCTTGGGCGGGAGTCGCGGCCGGGGCGCCCGCGGTGACGGTGGTCCTCGTACGGGTCGCCGCGTGCCGCCCGCGCCGGCGGGGCAGCGGAACGGTGAGGGCGACGAGGACCCCGAGGGCGAGGGCGGCGGCGGAGATGACCGCGATGCCGAGTCCCGTGCTCGTCTGCGAGAGCAGCAGCATGGCGATCGTCGAGACGATGACGGTGGCGGACCCGTAGGCGAGCTGTGCGGCAGTCGGACGCGGCATGGCGATATCCGTCCTCGAAGCGGGAGGGGGAGTCGGCTCGGCCAGTGCTGGCGCCGAGTGACTCTACGACGGTGGATGCCCGAGCGGAACTGTCGGTAAGCGTGACCTCACTCATGCGGGGGGAGGCAGCGGAGCACAGGGGGCGCACGGGGAGCACCGCTGGGGTCCTGGAGGCGGGAAGGGGCGGGCGGGACCGGTGGGGTTCGATGGGGAACCGGCGATGGCCGGACGAGACCGGACGAGGTCGGACGAGGGTCCGCCGAGGGTCCGCCGAGGGTCCGGCGGGGGTCCGGTGGGGGTCAGAAGTACCGTTCGTCCCCTATGGCAGCCGAACGTCCGAATAGCGGAACTCGGTGACCGCATAGTGCAGTTGTAAGGAACAAGTCAAGGTCTGTCTTTTCTCGCGTCTCTCCGGTCAAATGTCGTCACTTGAGACGCGCGCCGCACGGAACCCCCCACTCCTACGGAGAAGTTCCGCACCACTTCGCGGCCGCGGGAGGGGAACGACATCAAGTGACCAGCAACTCGGCCAGACGACGAGCGCTGCGCGCCGCCGCAATCGGCGTGACCCTGGCAGCGACGGCGGCCACCGGCGCCGCCTTCACGATGGCCACGGCAGACCCGGGTGCGAAGGTGTCCGCCGCGGACCGCCAGGACCCGACCGCTCCTTCGAAGGAGCAGGTCAATCACAACCTCGAAGGCCCGTTCAGCAAGCAGCAGGAGCAGGCCCGCAAGGCTGCCCTGGAGCAGGTGCTGAACGGCAAGAAGGGCGTCGAGCAGCGGGGCGCCTCCAAGGTCGTCAAGCTCGCCGACAAGAAGTACGTCGAGCTCGGCCGCGAGAAGACCGACAAGATCTTCACGATCCTCGTCGACTTCGGTGACCAGGTGGACAACACCACCACGTTCGACCCGGACGGCCCCGGCCCCAAGCCGCCGGTGCCCAAGTACGGCGGCGAGCCGGGCCCGCTGCACAACCAGATCGCCAAGCCCGACCGCACCACGAACAACAGCACGGCCTGGCGCAAGGACTTCAACCGCGCGTACTTCCAGGACCTGTACTTCGGTACCGGCACCGGCAAGAACTCGCTGAAGACCTACTACGAGAAGACCTCCTCGGGCCGCTACTCGGTCGAGGGCGAGGTGGCCGACTGGGTCAAGATCCCGTACAACGAGGCCCGTTACGGCTCGAACTACTGCGGTCAGACCAACTGCGCCAACGTCTGGGACACGGTCAAGGACGGCGTGACCGCCTGGGCCGCGGCCCAGAAGAAGGCCGGGAAGACCGACGCCCAGATCAAGGCGCAGCTGGCCCAGTACGACCAGTGGGACCGCTACGACTTCGACGGCGACGGCAACTTCAACGAGCCCGACGGCTACATCGACCACTTCCAGATCGTCCACGCGGGCGAGGACGAGTCGGCCGGCGGCGGCGTTCAGGGCACCAACGCCCTGTGGGCCCACCGCTGGTACGCCTACGGCACTGAGGCCGGCAAGAGCGGCCCGGCCAACAACAAGGCCGGCGGCACCCAGATCGGCAACTCCGGCATCTGGGTCGGCGACTACACGATGCAGCCCGAGAACGGCGGCCTCGGCGTCTTCGCGCACGAGTACGGCCACGACCTGGGCCTCCCGGACCTCTACGACACCTCCGGTGGCGGCGAGAACTCGGTCGGTTTCTGGTCCCTGATGTCGGCCGGCTCCTGGCTCGGCAACGGCAAGGACTCCATAGGCGACCTCCCGGGCGACATGACCGCCTGGGACAAGTTCCAGCTGGGCTGGCTGAACTACGACAAGGCCAAGGCCGCGACGCAGTCCACCCACAAGCTGGGCGTCTCGGAGTACAACACCAAGGACAAGCAGGCGCTCGTCGTCGAGCTGCCGAAGAAGAAGGTCACCACCGACATCGTCGCTCCCGCCGAGGGCGCGTCGCAGTGGTGGAGCAACATGGGTGACGACCTCAAGAACACCCTCACCCGCTCGGTCGACCTGACCGGCAAGTCCTCCGCGGCCCTGTCGCTCAAGGGCTGGTGGGACATCGAGGCGGAGTACGACTTCCTGTACACCGAGGTCTCCACCGACGGTGGCGCCACCTGGACCGCGCTCGCCGGCACCGCCGACGGCGTGGCCATCCCGGTCGACGCCTCCAACAGCCCGTCGCTCACCGGCGTCTCGGGCGGCTGGAAGAACCTGGCCTACTCGCTGAACGCGTACGCCGGCAAGAAGATCGACCTCCGCTTCCGCTACCAGACGGACGGCGGCGCGGGCGGCAAGGGCTTCACGGGTGACGCCCTCGCCATCACGGCGGACGGTGCCACGGTCTTCACCGACGGTGCCGAGAACGGCGACAACGGCTGGACCGGCAAGGGCTTCTCCCGCGTCGGCTCCGGTTTCACCAAGGAGTACGCCCAGTACTACCTGGCCGAGAACCGCCGCTACGTCTCGTACGACAAGACCCTCAAGGTCGGTCCGTACAACTTCGGCTTCGCCAACACGAAGCCGAACTGGGTCGAGCACTACGCCTACCAGGACGGCCTCCTGATCTGGCAGTGGGACACCTCCCAGAAGGACAACAACACCAGCCAGCACCCCGGCTCCGGTCTGATCCTTCCGATCGACGCCAACGCCAAGCCGATGAAGTGGTCGGACGGCACCCTGCTGCGCAACAAGATCCAGCCGTACGACGCCGCCTTCAGCGCGTACAAGACGGACGCGATCACCCTGCACAAGAACGGCCAGGAGCTCTTCCTGAAGCCCAAGCCCGCGCAGCTCGTCTTCGACGACCACAAGGGCAAGTACTTCTACGACGAGAACCCGACCGGCTCGGTGAAGACCACTGACACCAACACCAAGATCAAGATCGTGAAGGAGACCTACGACGGTCTCGTCATGACGGTCGAGGTCGGCCCGTCCGTCAAGTAATTCAGTAAAACCGCAGGTCAAAACATGATCGGCCGTCGCCCTCTAGCGGGCGGCGGCCGATCGCGTTTAGATGCGTGGGCTGAGTTTCTTATTGACGGGGGAGATGAAGACATGCCCGGTGGAGGTTTCGTCCGATTGCCAGGCGGCAGCGTGGTCGTCGCGCTCACGCTGCCCAGACCGTCCGTGGAGGGCGCCGTCGGCGCCGTCAAGAGCGGCATCACGAGCGGCCTCGCAGGGGCCGCCGACGGTGGGAACGTCCGCGTGCTGGTGCACGCGGTGAACCGGGCCCGCGCCCTGACCAGGCTGCGGAACCTCGGACTGCGCGCCGTCTACCTGCGCGGGAACGCGCAGCCGCCCACCCCGGACGAGATCACGGCCGTCCTGCACCACCCCGACGGCCTGCTGTGGCGCTCCGCCCCCGACCGGGCGGCGGAGCTGTGGCACCCGATCAGGGCCCTGCTGGGGTGACCGGAGCGGGCCCTGCGGGGCCCTGCGCGGCCTCACGGGGGCCCGACGGGGGCCTTACGGCGTGCGCACGGGGCCCGGGTGTCAGCCGGCCACCACGGGCGTCCCGCTCAGCTCCACTCCGGCTTCCCGGAGCTCGGCCAGCGCACGGGTCGTGGTGTGCGGGGCCACGCCGGCCGTCAGGTCCAGCAGTACGTGCGTACGGAACCCCGCGCGGGCCGCGTCCAGGGCGGTCGCCTTCACACAGTGGTCGGTGGCGATGCCGACCACGTCGACCTCGGTGACCTCCCGGTCGCGCAGCCACTGCGTGAGCCCGAGGCCGTTCTCGTCCGCCCCCTCGAAACCGCTGTACGCGGCCTCGTAGGCCCCCTTGTCGAAGACGGCGGCGACGGCCCCCGAGGCGACCGCGGGCGCGAAGTTCGGATGGAAGCCCACGCCCTCGGTCCCGGCGACGCAGTGCACCGGCCAGGAGGTCTCGTAGTCCGGCCGGGCCGGGGGGTGCGCGAAGTGGGACCCGGGGTCGATGTGGTGGTCGCGGGTGGCGACGACGTGCCGGTAGCCGGCGGTGGCCTGGCCGATGAGCTCGGTGATGGCGGCGGCGACGTCGGCCCCGCCGGTGACCGCGAGGCTGCCGCCCTCGCAGAAGTCGTTCTGTACGTCGACGACGATCAGTGCGCGGTGCATGTCCGGTGCCCTTCGGTTGGCTGGTGTGGTCCTGCGTGCGGCGGCGGGGGCCCTGCGGGGCCTTTCCCCCACCCCGCCCCTTCCCGAAACTGGGGGCTCCGCCCCCAGCCCCCGCTTCTCCAGCCGTCCGGCGTGCGAGGACCGGGTCCGGGCGGAGCCCGGGGAACGGTGGAAGGGTGGGTGGGGGACAGCCCCGCAGGGCCGCCCCCGCCCCGTCCCCGGCGCTACGCGTACTCGGTCGGGATCACGGCCTCGCCCCGCGAGAGCTGTGTCGCGGACAGCGGCAGCCCCGCAAGCGCCTCGCGGTGGCGGGCCCGGGCCGTCTCCAGCGACTCGCGGGCCACGACCTCGCCGCCCTTGACCAGCTCCACCAGCAGCTGCGAGTCGGCCAGCGCGGCCGGCACCGGCCCGGTCCCGAGGACCTCCGCCTCGGCGATCCCCTCGGAGTCCGCCCGGCGGGCCGCCCACTTGCGCCCGCCGACGGAGGTCTTGCCGCCCGAGGACTTCTTCGCCACCGAGACGAGCGGCGCCTTCACGTCCGCCGACGCGGCCCGCGCCACCAGCTTGTAGACCATCGAGCACGTCGGGTGCCCGCTGCCCGTCACCAGCTGGGTGCCGACCCCGTACGCGTCCACCGGGGCGGCGGCCAGCGAGGCGATCGCGTACTCGTCCAGGTCGGAGGTCACCACGATCTTCGTCTCCGTGGCCCCCAGCTCGTCGAGCTGCTGGCGCACCCGGTGCGCGACCAGCAGCAGGTCCCCGGAGTCGATGCGGACGGCGCCCAGGCCCGTTCCGGCGACCTCCACGGCCGTCCGGACCGCCTCCGCCACGTCGTAGGTGTCCACCAGCAGGGTGGTTCCGCCGCCGAGCGAGGCGACCTGGGCGGTGAAGGCGTCCCGCTCGCTGTCGTGCAGCAGGGTGAAGGCGTGGGCGCTCGTACCGACCGTCGGGATCCCGTACCGGAATCCGGCCGCCAGGTCCGAGGTGGAGGTGAATCCGCCGACGTACGCGGCGCGCGCCGAGGCGACGGCCGCCAGTTCGTGCGTGCGCCGGGCGCCCATCTCGATCAGCGGCCGGCCGCCGGCGGCCGAGGCCATCCGGGAGGCGGCCGCGGCGATCGCGGAGTCGTGGTTGAGGATCGACAGGATCACGGTCTCCAGCAGCACGCACTCGGCGAAGCTGCCCTCGACGCGCAGGACCGGGGAGCCGGGGAAGTAGACCTCGCCCTCCGGGTAGCCCCAGATGTCGCCCGAGAAGCGGTACGAGGCGAGCCAGTCTAGGGTGCGGGCGTCGACGACGCCGCGCTCGCGCAGGAACTCCAGTACGGCGCCGTCGAAGCGGAAGTTCTCCACCGCGTCGAGCACCCGGCCGGTCCCCGCGATCACTCCGTAGCGGCGCCCCTCGGGGAGCCTGCGGGTGAACACCTCGAAGACCGAGCGGCGGTCGGCCGTGCCGCTGGCCAGCGCGGCCTGCAGCATCGTGAGCTCGTAATGGTCCGTGAAGAGCGCTGTCGACGGCACGTCCACCGGCAGGCCCAGGTCCGCAGGGTTCATACGACGGATGCTAGCGCACATCTCGTCAAAGTGACGAGATGTAGGGGCCCGTTTGTGCGACGGGCCCCCGTCAGTGGCAGCATGGGACAAGTGAGTGTTGCTCCCATTGAGATCGAACGCACCGAATCGGCCGAAGAGACCTTCGTGGTCCCCGAACCCGACGTCCCGTGGGTGACCCTGGTGCACAACGACCCGGTCAACCTCATGAGCTACGTGACGTACGTGTTCCAGGCCTACTTCGGCTATTCCAAGGACAAGGCGAACAAGCTGATGATGGACGTCCACCACAAGGGTCGGGCGGTCGTCTCCAGCGGCAGCCGCGAGGAGATGGAACGGGACGTGCAGGCCATGCACGGCTACGGCCTCTGGGCGACCATGTCCCAGGACCGCACCTGATGGGCGGCGTCTTCGAGCCCCTGAAGGCCGGCGGGGCGGCCATCGCGCTGGACGAGATCGAGATCTCGATCCTGCGCTCCCTGGCCGTGCAGCTGCTGGAACTCATCGGCCCCGGCGAACCGGAGCCCGAACCGGACGCCGACCCGCTGGCCGCGCTCTTCGCCGCCTCCGACGGCCCGACCGAGCCCCCCTCCGACCCGGCCCTGGCCCGGCTCTTCCCCGACGCCTACGGCGGCCCGGAGACCCCGGCGAACGCCGACACGGAGGAGCTGCGGGCCCACTCGGCCGAGTTCCGCCGCTTCACCGAGAACGACCTGCGCACCCGCAAGCGCGAGGACGCGCTGGCCGTCGTGCGCAGCCTGGACGGGCTGAGCCCCGGCGGCGACGGCGCGGCCGTCCTGGAGGTCGACGGGGAGCTGCGGCTGCGCTGGCTGGGCGCCCTGAACGACCTGCGGCTCACCATTGCGGCCCGCCTCGACATCACGGAGGACGACGAGAGCGCGGTGCTGTTCCGGCTGCCGGACGACGATCCGCGCAAGCCGATGGTGATGGCGTACCTGTGGCTCGGCGGTCTCCAGGAGACCCTCATCGAGACGCTCGCCGGGACCCTCTGACCCCGCCCTCCTCCGAGGGGCCTCGAACCCGTCCGCCGTTCGCTCAGCGGACGCTCAAATCCGGATAACGATCAGATCACCACGATGTGGTGATCTGATCCATTTCAGGACCTCTGTCCTGATTTTTTTATGCCCTGCGTCACATTTTCTCCCCTCGGGCACCCGTAAGCACGTGATAAATCTTCACGACGCCGACGGGGCGCCACCCATGCCCCCCGGCCTGCTTGAACCGGCTGACCGCCGGCGTGCAACTCCATCCGTATCCGGGGGGATCGAGGACCCGATCCGCTGCCAGTCATGGCGCGGGTCGGCGTGGAGAAAGGCGCACCAAGACATGACCTCCGTACAGGTCGACGAGCAGCAGCACGACACGGGCGAGGGCGACGGATACCACCGCGCGCTCGGAGCCCGCCAGATCCAGATGATCGCGATCGGCGGCGCCATCGGCACCGGCCTCTTCCTGGGCGCCGGCAAGGCCATCTCCAAGGCCGGCCCCAGCCTGATCCTGGCCTACGCCATCGCGGGCCTGGTCATCTTCTTCATCATGCGGGCCCTGGGCGAACTGCTCATGTACCGCCCGGTGTCCGGCTCCTTCTCGGACTACGCCCGGGAGTTCCTCGGCCCCTTCTGGGGGTACGTGACCGGCTGGACCTACTGGCTCTTCTGGGTGGTCACCGGCATCACCGAGGTCACCGCCGCCGCGCAGTACATGTCGTACTGGACCCATGACAGCTTCCCGCAATGGGCTTACGCGCTGATCTTCACCGTCATCCTCTACGGCGCCAACCTGATCTCCGTGAAGCTCTTCGGCGAGCTGGAGTTCTGGTTCTCCATGGTCAAGGTCACCGCCATCGTCGGCATGATCCTGATCTGCGCCGGCATCCTCACCATCGGCTTCTCCGACGCGGCCGCCACCGCCACCGTCTCCAACCTGTGGAGCGACGGCGGCTTCTTCCCCAAGGGCATCGGCGGCACGCTGATGACCCTGCAGATCGTGATGTTCGCCTTCCTCGCCGTCGAGCTGGTCGGCGTCACCGCCGGCGAGTCCAAGGACCCCGAGAAGACCCTGCCCAAGGCCATCAACACCGTGCCGTGGCGCATCGCCGTCTTCTACGTCGGCGCGCTCATCATGATCCTGTCGGTCGTCCCGTGGCACGAGTTCCAGCCCGGCGTCAGCCCCTTCGTCGCCGCCTTCGAGAAGATGGGCCTCGGCGTCGGTGCCGCCATCGTCAACTTCGTCGTCCTGACCGCGGCCCTGTCCTCCTGCAACTCGGGCATGTACTCCACCGGCCGCATGCTGCGCGACCTCGCCCTCAACGGCCAGGGCCCGAAGTTCTTCACCAAGCTCACCAAGAGCGGCACCCCGCTGGTCGGCACCACCTTCTCGGCCGCGCTGATGCTGGTCGGCGTCTGGATCAACTACGTCGCCCCGGGCAAGGCCTTCGACTACGTCGTCTCCTTCGCCACCATCTCCGGCATGTGGGCCTGGATCATGATCCTGGTCTGCCAGATCCGCTACCGCGCCGCCTCCGACCGCGGCGACCTGCCCGCGTCCCCGTTCCGCGCCCCCGGCGCCCCGTACACGAGCTACTTCGCCCTGGCCTTCATCGGCATGGTCATCGTGATGATGGGCATCGACAAGGACGCCCGGGTCTCGCTCTACTGCGCCCCGCTGTGGGGTCTGCTGCTCGGCGTCTCCTACCTGGTGATGAAGTCCCGCGACCCGCGCGGTGCCGCCTTCACCAAGGCCTCGTAAGGGTCCTGTCCAGCATCCGGGCCCTCCCGTACCAGTCCTCGGTACGGGAGGGCCCGTCTGCTTATCCTGTCGCTCATGCTGACCATCACCCAGGACCTGTACGACCGGATCGTCGAGCACGCCCGTCAGGACCACCCCGACGAGGCCTGCGGCGTGGTGGCCGGCCCGGCGGGCACGGACCGCCCGGAGCGGTTCGTGCCGATGCTGAACGCGGCCCGGTCGCCCACGTTCTACGAGTTCGACTCCAAGGACCTGCTCAAGCTCTACCGCGAGCTGGACGACCGGGACGAGGAACCCGTCATCGTCTACCACTCGCACACCGCCACCGAGGCCTACCCCTCGCGCACGGACGTCACGTACGCGAACGAGCCCGGCGCGCACTACGTACTGGTCTCCACGGCGGACAAGGACGGCCTGGGGGAGTTCCAGTTCCGGTCGTACCGGATCGTCGAAGGTGTGATCACGGAGGAAGAAGTGCAGGTCGTAGCGGCTTACTGAGGCACCGCCGAGGGGCTACTTCTCAGTATGTGAGCGATATCCGTCCACGATGCGGGATCACACTCCAAACCAGGCACCGGGAATCGTTAACATGACCGCATGGTTTCCCACGACGTGAGCATCGAGACGCCCGGCAGGCTGCTGCTTGTGGCGCGGCTGCACGTCGACCTGTGCCGCCTCGCAAGCGCCATCTGTACAGCCGCCTGAGCCCCGACGGCCCCCTCGCGGGGCCGCGCGGGCCCACGCCTGCTCCGCTTCGCTTCGCCCGCCTTCCCTTCACCATCCTGACTGGAGCCTGCCATGGCCATCGAGGTCCGCATCCCCACCATCCTCCGCACCTACACCAACGGCGAGAAGGCCGTCACGGGCGCGGGCACGACGCTCTCCGAGCTGTTCTCCGACCTGGAGACCCGCCACACGGGCATCAAGGAGCGCATCGTCGACGAGGCCAAGGGCGGCGAGCTGCGCCGCTTCGTCAACGTCTACCTCAACGACGAGGACGTCCGCTTCCTCGACGGCATCTCCACCGCCCTCAAGGACGGCGACAACGTCACCATCCTCCCGGCCGTGGCCGGCGGCTCGAAGTAATGCGCTACGACTCCCCGCTGGCCGCGGTCGGCAACACGCCGCTCGTGCGCCTGCCCCGGCTCTCGCCCTCGGACGACGTCCGCATCTGGGCGAAGCTGGAGGACCGCAACCCGACCGGCTCGATCAAGGACCGCCCCGCGCTCCACATGGTCGAGCAGGCCGAGAAGGACGGCCGGCTGTACCCCGGCTGCACGATCCTGGAGCCCACCTCGGGCAACACGGGCATCTCCCTCGCGATGGCCGCGAAGCTCAAGGGCTACAAGATCGTGTGCGTCATGCCCGAGAACACCTCTCAGGAGCGGCGCGACCTGCTGGCCATGTGGGGAGCCGAGATCATCCCGTCGCCGGCGGCGGGCGGCTCGAACACGGCCGTCCGCGTCGCGAAGGAACTGGCGGAGCAGAACCCGTCCTGGGTGATGCTCTACCAGTACGGCAACCCGGACAACGCGGGCGCCCACTACGCCACGACCGGCCCGGAGATCCTCGCGGACCTCCCCTCGATCACCCACTTCGTGGCCGGCCTCGGCACCACGGGAACCCTCATGGGCGTGGGCCGCTATCTGCGCGAACACGTCCCCGGCGTCAAGATCGTCGCGGCCGAACCGCGCTACGACGACCTCGTCTACGGGCTGCGCAACCTCGACGAGGGCTTCGTCCCGGAGCTCTACGACCCCTCCGTCCTGACGACCCGCTTCTCGGTGGGCTCGGCGGACGCGGTCACCCGCACCCGCGAACTCCTCCAGCAGGAGGGCATCTTCGCGGGCGTCTCCACGGGCGCGGCCCTGCACGCGGCGATCGGCGTCGGCCGCAAGGCGGTGGCGGCGGGCGAGTCGGCCGACATCGTCTTCGTCGTGGCCGACGGCGGCTGGAAGTACCTGTCGACGGGCGTCTACACGGCGGCGACGACGGAAGAAGCGATCGAGGTCCTCCAGGGCCAGCTCTGGGCGTAGCCCTGGCGTCGGCGTCGGCGGCGGAGGTGGCCTGGTGCCGGTCGGCCTTGGCCTGGGCGCTGGGTTGGCTGCGGGTGGGGCCGGTGCCGGGGGCGGGGTGGGGTGTCGGCCTGGACTGCATGATTTAGGCGCCCTGGTTCGAACGTTCGACAGTTGTGGCTTTCCTGTGCGCCACAAATCACGCTTTACGTCCCGGCCAACACCCCACCCCGCCCCCGTCCCCGGCCCGGCACTCCGCAGCCTCCGGCCCCGGGGTTCTTCAGCCGTCCTGCGCCAATTCAGCCTCGCCGGCGTTTGAGGCGCGGGGTCTGGGGCGGAGCCCCAGGGGGTCCGGGCGCAGCCCGGTACCCCCTTCAGCCTCGCCGGCGTTTGAGGCGCGGGTCCGGGCCGGCCCGGGGAACGGTGGAAGGGCGGGTCGGGGACTTCGCCCCGCAGGGCCGACCCGGCTAGCGCCGGAGGGAGTGCGGGGCGTCGAGGAGCAGCGCGGCCAGCACCCCCGCGTGGCTCGCCTCCGGATCCCTGACGGCGGTCAGCAGCGTGACGGGCCCCGCCGAGGCCACGCCCCGTAGCCGCCCCAGCTCCGCCTCCGCCTCCTCCGAGCGAAGCTCCACCGCGTACCGCTCCCGGAACTCCGCCACGGACCCGCCCCCGTGGAACCACTTCCGCAGCTCCCCCGACGGGGCAACCGCCTTCGCCCAGTCGTCGACCGCCGCCGCCTCCTTCGACAGCCCCCGCGGCCACAGCCGGTCCACGAGCACCCGGACGCCGTCGAGCCCCGGCTCCGGGGGATCGTAGACCCGCTTCAGCCGGACGGCCCCGGCCCCGGCCCCCCGAGACCCTTCACCTCGTCCCACACCGCCGGATCCACCACTCCCAGCGGCCGCGCCCTCGCGAACTCCCATACCGACACC
The DNA here is from genome assembly GCF_053593795.1 of Streptomyces sp. NPDC002104. Classification (NCBI taxonomy): domain Bacteria; kingdom Bacillati; phylum Actinomycetota; class Actinomycetes; order Kitasatosporales; family Streptomycetaceae; genus Streptomyces; species Streptomyces sp. NPDC002104. The sequence continues at coordinate 110,440 of NZ_JBSFDF010000006.1, forward strand.
TCCACCACCCGGTCCGCCTCCAGGAACGCACCCCGCGCCCCCACCATCCCCGGTGGCAGCGGGATCACCCCGGCGCGCCGGTCGTCGTACTTCCCGGTGATCCGCGCGATCCGCGCCCGGTGGCCCCGTACGCCCAGCACCAGGACGGTCCGCCCGTCCTCCAGCGACCACAGCTCGCCGGCCCGGGGCCGCGGCAGCGGGCCCGGCCCGTGCGGCGGATCCGCGGCCCGCCCCGCCCGCCGCGCCCGGCGGGGGAGGAGCACCAGCAGGATCACGACCAGCACGGCGCCGACGGCCGGCCACCAGGACGTGTCCATACTCCGACCGTAGTCCTGCCCGGCACCCCCGGCGCGGCAGCGCACGGCAGCACACGGCGCCCGCACGGCAACCCGGGTACGCCCCGTCGCTCCCCCGGGTGACAGCTCAGGTGATTCGCCCCACAACGGCCTGCCGCGGAGGAGCGACCGGACGTTTCGCGCCTTACGCTCGACCCACGCACGGCCCGCATTCCGTCCACGGACCGTCCACGGAGGTTCACGCTCCATGAAGCTCACCGTCGTCGGCTGTTCGGGGTCGTTCCCGTCCGCGGAATCGGCCTGTTCGAGCTACCTCGTCGAGGCCGACGGCTTCCGGCTGCTCCTCGACATGGGCAACGGCTCCCTCGGCGAGCTCCAGCGCCACATCGGGCTCTACGACCTCGACGCGATCTTCCTCAGCCACCTGCACGCCGATCACTGCATCGACATGTGCGCGTACTTCGTCGCCCGCTTCTACCGCCACGAGGGCGGCCGCTGCGGCACCATCCCCGTCTACGGCCCCGAGGGCACGGAGAAGCGGCTGTCCACCGCCTACGAGGACGTCCCCGACGAGCGTTCCATGAGTGAGGTCTTCGACTTCCGGACCCTGAAGTCGGGCACCTTCGAGATCGGCCCGTTCCAGGTCCGCACCGAGAAGGTCTGCCATCCGGTCGAGTCGTACGGGATCCGCGTCGAGCACGGCGGCCGCTCGCTGACGTACTCCGGCGACACGGGGGTCTGCCCCGAGCTGGGCCTGCTCACCGAGGACACCGACCTGTTCCTGTGCGAGGCCTCCTTCACGCACGGCAAGGAGGACATCCCGGACCTCCACCTCAACGGCCGCGAGGCCGGGGAGTTCGCCCGCGCCGGCCGCGCCGGCCGGCTCGTCCTGACCCACATCCCGCCGTGGACGGACGCCGAGCGCAATCTGGCGGACGCCCGCGCGGTCTACGACGGCCCGGTGGAGCTGGCGTACACGGGCGCGGTGTACGAGGTCTGAGCCCCGGGCTTCCGCAGGCGTACGGGAAAGCCCCCGCCCTCCCTTCCGGGAGAGCGGGGGCTTTCGCGTGGTGCGGGGCGGGAGGCCTACTTGGCCTCGGCCTTCTCCATCTCGGCGAGCTCCTCGTCGGACTCGCGGCCCGGCGTCGGAAGGTTGAACTTGGTGATCGCGAAGCGGAAGCCGAAGTAGTAGACCGCTGCGAAGACCAGGCCGATCGGAAGGATCATCCAGGGGGACGTGGCCTTGTTCCAGCCGAGGCCCAGGTCGATCAGGCCGGCCGAGAAGGTGAAGCCCGCGTGGACCCCGAGCGCCCAGGTGACGGCCATGGACACGGCGGTCAGGACCGCGTGGATGGCGTACAGGAGCGGCGCGATGAACATGAAGGAGAACTCGATCGGCTCGGTGACACCGGTGACGAACGAGGTGAGGGCGAGCGAGACCATCATGCCGGTGACCGCCTTGCGGCGCTCCGGACGGGCGCTGTGGGCGATGGCCAGGGCGGCGGCCGGGAGGCCGAACATCATGATCGGGAAGAAGCCGGTCATGAACATGCCCGCGTCCGGGTCGCCGGCGAAGAAGCGGGTGAGGTCACCGTGGACGACCGCGCCGGTGGCGTCGGTGAAGTCACCGATCTGGAACCAGGCGACGGCGTTGACGAACTGGTGCATGCCGATCGGGATCAGCGCGCGGTTGATCAGGCCGAAGATGCCCGCACCGACGGAGCCGAGGCCGGTCATCCACTCGCCGAAGTTGGTGATGACCTCGCCGATCGGCTCCCAGGCCAGACCGAAGAACACGCCGACGAGGACGCCGACGAAGGCCATGATGATCGGGACCAGGCGGCGGCCGTTGAAGAAGCCGAGCCAGTCCACCAGCTTCGTGCGGTGGAAGCGCTGCCACAGGACCGCGGCGAGCAGACCCATGATGATGCCGCCGAGGACACCCGGGTTGTTGTACGTCGCGGCGACGTCGACACCCTTGTTCTCGGTGGTGTTGACGATGGCCTCGGTCACCGGGAAGGCGGTGAGGACGTTCTTGTAGACCAGGAACCCGACCAGCGCCGCGAGGGCGGTGGAGCCGTCGGCCTTCTTCGCGAAGCCGATCGCGACACCGATGCAGAAGAGCAGCGGCAGGTTGGCGAAGACGGCGTCACCGGCGGTGGCGAACACCGTGGCGACCTTGCCCCAGCCGAGGCCGTCCTTGCCGAAGACGTCGGGCTGGCCGAGGCGCAGCAGGATACCCGCGGCCGGCAGGACGGCGATCGGCAGCTGAAGGCTGCGGCCGACCTTCTGCAGACCCTGGATCAGGCCGGAGCCCCGCTTCTTGGCGGGAGCGGCGGTGGCCGTACTCATCAACTTCCTCCAGTGGACAAGACGCTGCCTGGGGGCATGGCGAAAGGGGGATGGCCGCGTCTCAGGAAAGGGGAGGACCCCGGGCCGAAAGGCCTACGTGGTCTACACCACTCAGTGGTGTAGACCAGTTGTAGCACGGTGAGGTCCGCGTAAGGAACCCACCAATTCCGTGGTGGAAGACACACCGGGACATACATGGCAAAGGCCTCCGGACCCTGTGGGTCCGGAGGCCTTCGTCCTGCGTATGTCCGCCCTGGCCAGGGCTTGTGTCATCCCGCGAGAGGGCTTTGGGCCGCCTCGAAGGGGGGCCTCGCGCGGCCCCCGGCGGGGCCTTCGCCGGGATGCGGGGGTACTGAGGGCCCTTCCGCCCGGCGGTGTGCGCGGGCCGGAAGTCCTTGCCGGCCTACGCCTTGGTGTTCTCCGCCTGCATGACCGCGATCTCCTCGTCCGACTCCCGGCCGGGCGTCTTGATGTCCCACTTGGTGATCGCGAAGCGGAAGACGGCGTAGTAGACGACCGCGAAGCCGAGGCCGATCGGAATGATCAGCCAGGGCTTCGTCGCCAGGCTCCAGTTGATGACGTAGTCGATCAGGCCGGCCGAGAAGCTGAAGCCGTCCTTCACTCCGAGGGCCCACGTCACCGCCATCGACACACCCGTGAGCACGGCGTGGACCGCGTACAGGGCCGGTGCCAGGAAGAGGAACGAGTACTCCAGCGGCTCCGTGATGCCGGTGACGAACGACGTCAGGCCGACCGACAGCATCAGTCCGCCGACCTCCTTGCGCCGGGCCGGCTTCGCGCAGTGGGTCATCGCCAGCGCCGCCGCCGGCAGGGCGAACATCATGATGGGGAAGAAGCCGGAGAGGAACTGGCCGGCGTTCGGGTCTCCCGCCAGGAACATGGGGATGTCGCCGTGGACCGTCTGCCCGTCCGGCTTGGTGTAGCTGCCGAACTGGAACCACACCGGCACGTTCAGGAACTGGTGGAGGCCGATCACCAGCAGCGCGCGGTTCGCGAGGCCGAAGATGCCGGCGCCGATCGATCCCAGACCCACGAGCCAGTCCGAGAAGCTCTCCAGCGCGTTGCCGATCGGCGGCCAGATCCACAGGCAGAGCACGGCGAAGGCGATCGCGACGAAGGTCATGATGATGGGGACCAGGCGGCGGCCGTTGAAGAAGCCGAGCCAGTCGACCAGCTTCACGCGGTGATAGCGCTGCCAGAACCATGCGGCCAGCAGGCCCATGATGATGCCGCCGAAGACACCCGGATTCTGGTAGGTGTACCCGAGGAAGCTGTCGCCCGCCCCCAGGCAGGCGCCCTTGATGTCCCTCGTCCCCGCCGGGCAGGACTTGGGGAAGGCGTGCAGCACTCCCCGGTAGACGAGGAATCCGACCGCCGCCGCGAGGGCGGTCGAGCCGTCGGCCTTCTTGGCCAGACCGATCGCGACGCCGATGCAGAAGAGCAGGGGGAGGCCGAGGTCCGCATCGAGCAGGGCGCCGCCCGCAGAGGCCACGACCTTGGCGAAGTTCGTCCAGCCCAGGCCGCCCTTGCCGAACACGTCGTCCTGACCCAGCCGGTTCAGGATGCCCGCCGCCGGCAGCACGGCGATCGGCAGCTGCAGGCTCCGGCCCATCTTCTGGAGCCCTTGGAACAAGCCGTTCCACCACTTCTGCTGGGGCACTGCTGCGGCGCTGCTCGCGCTCATCCGCGTCCTCCCTGACCGGCCCGTTTTTGGCAGTCGCGACACTTGCGGCACACTGGTGTAGACCACTTGTGTGGCGATCGCATTTCACCCGCCCGAGGGCAGGTTGGTGCTGATCGTCATCATTCGGCAGATACCGGGCATGTGCCCGCGTAGCTGGTCCAATCGTGGGCTACCGTGACGAAGCGGACCGCCCTGGTTGGTCGGTCGGTCGGGCGGCAGGCGTGCACACGCCGGGCGCCGGATGTCAGTCGGACTCGTTCTTCGTAGAACTCAGGGAGAAACACATGGCCACCAAGGCTGAGAAGATCGTCGCCGGGCTCGGCGGCATCGAGAACATCGAAGAGGTCGAGGGCTGCATCACCCGCCTGCGCACCGAGGTCATCGACCCGAGCAAGGTCGACGAGGCCGCGCTGAAGGCCGCCGGCGCCCACGGCGTCGTCAAGATGGGCACCGCGATCCAGGTCGTCATCGGCACCGACGCCGACCCGATCGCCGCCGACATCGAAGACATGATGTGAGCTGAGCCCACCGGCTCGCACGCACACCCGTGCACGCGCCCCCGGGCGCACCCGTACCTACGACAGGACCCCGACCGGACGCACCCGGACGGGGTCTTTTCGTACCCCCGCACCGGCTAGGCTCGGGGCCATGTCTCGCATCGACGGCCGTACGCCCGAACAGCTCCGCCCGGTCACCATCGAACGCGGATGGAGCAAGCACGCAGAGGGCTCCGTCCTCGTCTCCTTCGGGGACACCAAGGTCTTCTGCACCGCCTCCTTCAGCGAAGGCGTCCCGCGCTGGCGCAAGGGCAGCGGCGAGGGCTGGGTCACCTCCGAGTACTCGATGCTGCCCCGCGCCACGAACACCCGCGGCGACCGCGAATCCGTACGCGGCAAGATCGGCGGCCGCACCCACGAGATCTCCCGCCTGATCGGCCGCTCGCTGCGCGCCGTCATCGACTACAAGGCCCTCGGCGAGAACACCATCGTTCTGGACTGCGACGTCCTGCAGGCCGACGGCGGCACCCGCACCGCGGCCATCACCGGCGCCTACGTGGCCCTGGCCGACGCCATCTCCTGGGGGCAGGGCAAGAAGCTCATCAAGGCCGGCCGCAAGCCCCTGACCGGCACCGTCGCCGCCGTCAGCGTCGGCATCGTCGACGGCGTCCCGCTCCTCGACCTCTGCTACGAGGAGGACGTGCGCGCGGAGACCGACATGAACGTGGTCTGCACCGGCGACGGCCGCTTCGTCGAGGTCCAGGGCACCGCCGAGGGCGAGCCCTTCGACCGCAAGGAACTCAACGCCCTCCTCGACCTGGCCGCCGGCGGCTGCGCCGACCTGGAGGCGCTCCAGCTGAGCGCCCTGGAGCTCACGCTCTAGAGCGACTCCGGGCCGCCCGGCGCGAGCCACGGCAACCGCGCGGCCCGTCCGCGCGTCTCTCGGGATACGGGTGCACGGCGTCGAAGCCGTGCGCCCGTCCACGTATCCGCACGCCTGCACCGATCCACATCCTCCTGGGGGCCGAAGTGAAGCCGAAGTACCGCCTGGCAGCCGTCGCCCTGACGGCAGCGCTCGCCATACCCGCGATCACCTCCTGCGACGCGATCTCGACCGCGATGGACTGCGCGAGCACGGCGGTCGCCATCACGGACGGCGCCAACGACCTCCAGCAGGCGGTCTCGCAGGCCGGCAACAGCCCGCAGGACGCCCAGAACGCGCTCAACGCGATCGAGGCCAACCTCAAGAAGGTCGGCGACCAGACGGACAACGCCGATCTGAGCAAGGCCATTTCCTCGATGAACACGGCCGTCCAGAACGTCCGCACCTCCATCGAGAGCGGCACCACGACCCCCGACGTCACCCCGGTCGCGGAAGCGGCGAAGGAGATCTCGAAGGTCTGCACCCCCGGCTGAGCCCGGCCGGGGCCCGCGGGCGCCGGACCGGAATAATGGCCTCATGACCTCGACGCCGACTCCGCCCCCCGCCGCCTCCGCCGGCGCTTCCAGCCGTCTGATCCTCGCCACGCGCAACGCGGGCAAGGTCACCGAACTCCACGCCATCCTGTCCGCCGCCGGCCTGCCGCACGAGCTGGTCGGCGCGGACGCGTACCCGGAGATCCCCGACGTCAAGGAAACCGGGGTCACCTTCGCCGAGAACGCCCTCCTGAAGGCGCACGCCCTGGCCCGGGCGACGGGCCTGCCGGCCGTCGCCGACGACTCGGGCCTCTGCGTGGACGTCCTGAACGGCGCACCGGGCATCTTCTCGGCCCGCTGGGCCGGCACCCACGGCGACGACAAGGCGAACCTCGACCTGCTGCTGGCCCAGCTCGGCGACATCGCCGACGAACACCGCGCCGCCCACTTCTTCTGTGCGGCCGCCCTCGCCCTCCCCGACGGCACGGAACGCGTGGTCGAAGGCCGCCTCCTGGGCACCCTGCGCCACACCCCGGCGGGCACGGGCGGCTTCGGCTACGACCCGATCCTCCAGCCCCTCGGTGAGACCCGCACCTGCGCGGAACTCACGGCGGCGGAGAAGAACGCCATCTCCCACCGCGGCCAGGCCTTCCGCGCCCTGGTCCCGGCGGTGAGGGAACTGCTGGGCTGACCCGACCCGACCCGACCCGACCCGACCCGACCCGACCCGCACACGTCGAAGGCCCGACTCTCCGAGTCGGGCCTTCGATTCATCGGGCTGTGCGGCCTGAGGGATTCGAACCCTCACGGGATTTCTCCCATTGCGACCTAAACGCAAGGCGTCTACCGTTCCGCCAAGGCCGCTCAGAACCGGTCAAATTTTGTCATCGAGCTCGACCGGCTGCCGATCAGTGTACGGCGGACCGGCGCTCGCGGGCGACAGACTTCCGTCGGCGATTCCGGCGCCAGGTATCGGCAGGCGCATGGCAGTTGGGGCACCGGCGCGAGCGGGCGCGGTCGGTCCGGGGCAGGCGGCGCCGAAGCGGCGCGGCCCGCACCGGGCGGGTGCGGGCCGTGTCTGCGGAAGGGGGGTGGGGTCAGATGCCCAGGTCCTTGATGATCTTGGCTACGTGGCCCGTGGCCTTGACGTTGTAGAGGGCGCGTTCGACCTTGCCCTCCTCGTCGACGATCACCGTGGAGCGGATGACCCCGGTGACGGTCTTGCCGTACAGCTTCTTCTCGCCGAACGCCCCGTACGCCGTCAGGACCTCCTTCGAGGGGTCGCCGACCAGGGTGACCTTCAGGTGTTCCTGCTCGCGGAACTTCGCCAGCTTCTCCGGCTTGTCGGGCGAGACACCGATGACGTCGTAGCCGGCCGTGGCCAGGACCGCCAGGTTGTCCGTGAAGTCGCAGGCCTGCTTCGTGCAGCCCGGCGTCAGCGCGGCCGGGTAGAAGTAGACGATGACCTTGCGGCCCTTGTGGTCGGCGAGCGAGATCTCGTTGCCGTCCGCGTCGGGCAGGGTGAAGGCGGGGGCGATGTCGCCCGGCTCAAGTCGCTCGCTCATGCTCAACAGTCTCCTCAAGAGGGGATCGGTACGAAGTCGAGACTAAGCTGCTGACTGACTGTTCATGGCGGGCTACGCCCGCCATGGGACCGACCACGACGACGGAGGCAGCGCGGTGCCGGAAGCCAGGACCCCCGCACAGATCGAGGCGGACATCGTCCGCCGCCGCGAGCAGCTCGCCGAGGCGCTCGACGAGATCGGGGTGCGCATGCACCCCAAGACGATCGTCGGGGACGCCAAGGCCAAGGTGGTCAGCAACGTCGACCACGTCGTCGGCCGCGCCGTGGCGACGGTGAACCGTCTCGTCACCGACGCCCGCGACGGGCTGCGGCACGACGACGGCGCCCCGCGCGTCGAGCGGATCGTGCCGGTCGCGCTGCTCGCGGCCGGGGTCGTGGGCCTGCTGGTGCTGTCGGCGCGACGCAAGCGCTGATGACCCTGGGGGGTGCGGGGCCGGTGTGGGCGGGTAGGTTCGGGGCGTGAGCGAGAACACCACCACCCACGACAAGCTGCCCATCCGCATGCTCCACGACCGCGTGCTCGTGAAGTCCGATTCGCCGGAGGGCGAGCGCCGCTCGGGCGGCGGCATCCTGATTCCGGCGACGGCCGCGGTGGGCAAGCGGCTGGCCTGGGCCGAGGTGGTCGCGGTCGGGCAGAACGTACGGACGGTCGAGCCGGGGGACCGGGTGCTGTACGACCCCGAGGAGCGGGCCGAGGTGGAGGTGCGCGGGGCGACGTACCTGCTGATGCGGGAGCGGGACCTGCACGCCGTGGCCGCCGAGCGGCTGGGGTCGGAGGACTCCACGGGGCTCTACCTCTAGATCCTGGGATCCATCCCGGGATTCTGGGTCCGGAGTGGGAGAAGGGCCGGTGACCATCGTCACCGGCCCTTTTCGTTCGGTTTTGCTACGGTGGTGAAGAACCCCCGACGAGACGCGCCGTACCGGGTGGCTGTCGCGCTGTTGCCGATGGCTGCATGACAAGACGACGCACCCCGTTCCGCTCTCGTTCCGGAGGTGCCTGTCATGGCCTGGTTCCTGCTTCTTCTCGCCGGTCTGCTCGAAGTCGGCTGGTCGATCGGCATGAAGTTCACCGAAGGGTTCACGCGGCTGTGGCCGAGCGTGTTCACGGGCGCGGGCATCGTGGCGAGCATGGTGCTGCTGTCGTACGCCGCGAAGACCCTGCCGATCGGTACGGCCTACGGCGTCTGGGTCGGTATCGGCGCCGCCGGTGCGGCGGTGCTCGGCATGGTGGTGCTGGGGGAGCCCGTCACGGCCGCCCGGATCTTCTTCATCTGTCTGCTGCTGGTCGCCGTCGTGGGGCTGAAGGCGACCTCCGGCCACTGATGTCCACCGAGGGTGGGCTGTCTCACAGAGGTCCCCGGACCGGGCGGGGAAACGGCGGGCACGGGCCTGCCGGACCGCTCGCCCGGGGGCCGGCGGACATGCCGGACCGGCGCCCGTGGTGGTCGACGCACGGGCCCGTCAGGGGCTCCGGAACACATGGGTGCTACAGGTGAGACCCCCGTGGGGCGGCGAGGGTTGTAGGTGCGGGCGGAAATTTTTCCGGGGGTTCGGCACCGCGGAAAAACCCGGCGGAGAGCGGGCCGGACGTATGAGAGGGTGTGGCACCGCGGCGGTGATCAACAGGGCCGCGGTCCATTCTCAGGGGGATTCACATGGCTTTCGGTAAGCGTTCCACCGCCCTGCGCGGCGTCGTCGTCGGTACGGCGGTCGCGCTCGCGGCGGCCGTCGCGGGCGGTACCGCTTTCGCCGACGGCGGCTCGGCCGACGCTGCAGCCGCGAAGGCCGCCGCCTCGCAGCGTGGCGCGCACCCGGGTGGGCAGCCGACGGCGCGGGCACTGGCCTCGGTCGAGACGCCGACCTTCCCGCTGTACGGGGTCAACAAGAAGAACTTCTCGCTGGACCTGTTCGGCCCGAACGGGAAGGGTGGTTTCCAGGCCCCGTACAACGTCGACCTGGACTACTCGTACGTCACCGATTTCATTGATGTGGACAACGACAAGGACGGGTTCGGCGAGGCCTTCTGGGCCGTGCACAAGGACGGCAAGGTCCGCTACCTCTGGGAGGACGCCCAGGGCCAGGTCCAGTCGAAGCAGGTCGGGACCGGGTACCAGATCTACGGTTCGACGATGCTGTCCCCGGGCAACCTCGGCGGCGGCACGTCGGCCGATCTGCTGGGTGTCGACAAGGCGGGCGTGCTCTACGAGTACCTGGCCTACCCGGACGGCCGGGTCACCTCGCGGATCAAGATCGGCGCCGGCTGGGGCCAGTACACCCAGATCGCCGGGCAGGGCGACCTGACCGGTGACGGCAAGGCCGACATCGTGGCGCGGGACGGCTCCGGGGTGCTGTGGCTCTACAAGGGCACCGGCAACTACGCGGCCCCGTTCGCGCCGCGCACGAAGATCGGTGCCGGCTGGAACACCTACAACCGGCTGGTGTCGGTGGGTGACCTGACGGGCGACGGCAAGACCGACCTGGTCGCGCGGAAGTCCAACGGGGACCTCTACCGCTACTCGGGCACCGGCAGCGCTGCCGCCCCGTTCGCGAAGCCGGTGAAGATCGGCAGCGGTTTCCAGGCCTACAACCTGCTCTGACCGGTCCGCAGGACATGAACGTGCCGGTGGCCGCCCCCGAGGAAGGGGGCGGCCACCGTCATGTCACGGGCCTTGCGGTGTCCCGGGCCCGTCGTGGTCGGGCGGCGGCTACTCCAGGAGGTCCGCCGGTGGGCGCAGGCCCTCGGTGGCACCGCCCTGGGTGCCCGCCGTCGTGCCCGTCGTCGTGCCGTTCGTGGCGCCGTTCGTGGTGCCGCCGTCGGTCTGGCCTCCGGTGGTATCGCCTCCGGTGGTCCGCCCCCCGGTGGTCTGCCCGCCGGTGGTCTGGCCTCCGTCCGTCCGGCCCCCGGTGGTCTGGCCTCCGTCGGTCCGGCCTCCGGTGGTCTGGCCTCCGTCCGTCCTGCCCCCGTCCGTCTGACCGCCCGTCGACGGGCTCCGGGTCGGGCGCCCCGGCCGGCCCGAGGGACGGTCGCCCGGGGTTTCCTCCTCGGACTGGTTCGGGTTCGGCTCCACGGGCGGAGGCTGCGGGGGCCGGTTCGCGCCGGGCATGAGCTCCAGGTCGAAGTCCACGGGGTCGCTGTCCGCCAGGGCCGTCTTCGTGTACTGCGCCCAGATCCGGGCCGGGTAGCCGCCGCCTCCGATGCGGGCCTCGCCCAGGGCCCCGTAGAGGGATTCCAGGGAGCCGGTGTCCGGGTCCTGGCCCATCATCGAGACGACCGTGACCAGGTTCGGGGTGTACGCCGCGAACCAGGCCGAGCGGTCCAGTTCGGCGGTGCCCGTCTTGCCCGCGGCCGGGTGGCCGGCGGCCAGGGCGGCCGTACCGGTGCCGTTGTCCACGACGCTGACCAGCATGGACGTGGTGGTGTCGGCGGCTTCGCGGCTGACGGCCTGGGCCGGGTCGCGCGGCGGCAGCGGGACGGCGTCCCCGGCCTTGGTGATCTTCTCGACGAAGGTGTACGGGGTGCGGCGGCCGTGGTCGGCGAGGGTCGCGTAGGCCTGGGTCATGTCCAGGACGCTGGCCTGCATGGTGCCCAGCGCCATGGCCGGTACCGGGGCGAAGTTCGGGGTGTTCTCGGGGATGCCGAGGTCGATGGCGGTCCGCTTGACCTTGTCGGTGCCGACGTCGACGACCATCTGGGCGAAGACGCTGTTGACGGAGAGGTCGGTGGCGGCGTTGACGGTGATGTTGCCGTAGCTGACCTGCCCCTCGTTCTCGGGGTCGAAGGGGATGCGGCTGCCGACGACGGGCCGCCGGTTGTTGCCGTTGTAGATCGTGTACGGGGTGATCGTGCGGCCGTCCTGGGTGCGCGAGCCGTTCTGCACGGCGGAGGCGAAGACGAACGGCTTGAAGGTGGAGGCCACTTGGTAGTCGTGCCGGGTGGCGTTGTTGACGTACTGCTTGGTGTAGTCGATGCCGCCGTACATCGCGACGACCTTGCCGGTGGCCGGGTCGATGGAGACGGCTCCGGTGCGTACGACGCGGTCCGCCTTGCGCTTGGCGGGGTCGAGCTTGCTGACCATCTTGTCGTTGACGGCGTCGACCATGGCGGTCTGGCGGGTCCTGTCGATGGTCGTGGTGATGCGGTAGCCGCCCTCGGCGAGGGTCTTGTCGTCGAGGATCTTGTTCTCGGCGATGTAGTCCTTGATGGCCTCGACGAGGTAGCCGCGCTGTCCGGAGAGGCCGGCGGCCGGGCGGATCTTTCCGGGTTCGGGGAAGCGGGTGGCCGCGCGCTCGGCGGGCGTCATCCAGCCCTTCTTGACCATGCCGTCGAGCACGTAGTTCCAGCGGGCGAGGGCGCGGCCGCGGCCCTGGGGGTGGGCGACGACGTCGAAGGCGCTGGGGGAGTTGAGGAGGGTGGCGAGGTAGGCGCCTTCGGCGGTGGTGAGTTTGCCGACGTCCTTGCCGTAGTAGGCCTGGGCGGCGGCCTGGATCCCGTAGGCGTTGCGGCCGAAGTAGCTGGTGTTGAGGTACCCCTCGAGGATGTAGTTCTTCGACTTCTCACGACCGAGTTTGATCGCGATGAAGAACTCCTTCACCTTCCGCTTGATCGTCTGTTCCTGGCCCAGGTAGTAGTTCTTGACGTACTGCTGGGTGATGGTCGATCCGGACTGGGTGCCCTTGCCGGTCGCGGTGTTCCACGCGGCGCGCAGCATCGCCGCGGGATCCACGGCCCGTTCGGAGTGGAAGTCGCGGTCCTCGGCGGCCAGTACGGCCTCCTGGACGGTCAGGGGGATCTGGGACAGCGGCACGTTGACGCGGTTGACCTCGCCGTCGCGGGCGAGCTGGGTGCCGTCGGTGTAGAGGTAGACGTTGGACTGCGCCGTGGCCGCCGCGTTCGCGGGCGGGATGTGGACCAGCAGGTAGCCGGCCACGAGGGCGCCGCCGATGAGCAGGGCGAGCAGCAGGCACGCGCCCAGGACCATGCGCCACGTCGGGAGGAGCCGGCGCCAGCCGGTGCGCTTGCGCTTGGCCTTCTTCGCCGCCTTCGCCCGCTGTTTCTCCGCCCTCTTCGCCTCCTTGGCGGTCATGGAGTTCTCGGGCGCTGCCGGTGCCCCGGCGTGCCGGGACGCGTCGGGGCCCGGAGCCGGCTGCGCGTCGGGGGTGTCGGGATCGCGAGGCGTCCAGCCGGGCGGTGGTGACGGGTCGCTCATCTCCGGGACTCCTCGGCGCCGTACGAAATATCCACATCTGTACCTCATGCTGTCTACCCGATGGCCGCCGGTTCCGCTCCGGACGGGCGTAAATCGTTCGCGTGGATCGCCCCTCCGCACTAAGCTCGCGCGCTTTGGCCGACGTAGGAACGACGCAGCAACGACCTGGGAAACGGAGGGGATGGGGTGCGCCAGCCGGTAGTGGGACGAGCCGGGCTCTACGGGGCGGTCGCGGCAGGCGGCTTTCGCCGGTACGCCACCTACGGAACGGCCACCGCGGCCGGGGTGTTCACCAACACCGTGTTCGGTTTCATCCTCGCCTACACCTACATCGCGCTCTGGGACGAGCGGCCCGGGCTCGGCGGCTACGACCAGTCCGAGGCCCTGACGTTCATGTGGGTCAGTCAGGCGCTGCTCGCCGCCGGGGCGCTGATCGGCGGCGGCTTCCAGGAGGAGTTCCAAGAGCGCGTCCGTACGGGTGACATCGCCGTCGACCTGTACCGTCCGGCCGATCTCCAGGCGTGGTGGCTCGCGGGTGATCTGGGCCGGGCGGGGTTTCAACTCCTGGGCCGCGGCGTAGTACCGCTGGTGATCGGCGGGCTCGCCTTCCACCTGGCGCTGCCCACCGCTCCGTTGCGCTGGCTGCTCTTCCTGGTGTCCGTGCTCCTCGGGCTGGTGGTGAGCTTCGCGCTGCGCTACCTGCTGGGCCTGGCGGCGTTCTGGCTGATGGACGGGGCCGGGATCAACATGATGGCCACGGTCGTCTCCGTCTTCTTCTCCGGGATGCTGCTGCCGCTGACCGTGTTCCCGGGCGGCTTCGGGGAGTTCGTCCGCCTGCTGCCCTGGGCGGCGATGCTCCAGGTGCCGGTGGACGTCCTGCTCGGCGGGGGAGGAGGCGGAGGCGGCGGGGGAGGCGGGGCCGCGCGGACGGCGGGGCTGCTGGGTTTCCAGGCCGCGTGGGCGCTCGCGCTGCTCGGGCTGGGCCGGCTGGTGCAGTCGGCCGCGACGCGGAAGGTGGTGGTCCAGGGTGGCTGAGCGGGTGGTGGAGGGCGGGGCCGGGGAGGCCGGCGGAGTCGGCGGAGTCGGAGTCGGCGTGGCCGCCCCGGAGGGGCGGGCGGGCGCGGAGGGGGTCCTCGTCCCGGGGCGCAGCCGGGTTCTGGAGGGGCTGCGCGGCTACGGGCTGATCGCCGCGATGTGGATCCGGTCGACGATGACGTACCGCACCTCCTTCTTCCTCTCCACCTTCGGCAACGCGGCCATCACGCTCCTGGACTTCGTCGCGATCATGATCATGTTCTCGCACGTAGACGAGCTGGGCGGCTTCACGCTGCCCGAGATCGCCCTGCTGTACGGGTCCTGCTCGGCCTCGCTGGGCCTGGCCGACCTGCTGCTCGGCAACACCGACCGGATCGGCTCCCGGATCCGCGACGGCTCCCTCGACACCATGCTGGTGCGCCCGGTGCCGGTGCTCGCCCAGGTGGCCGCCGACCGTTTCGCGCTGCGCCGGCTGGGGAGGGTCGGGCAGGGGCTCGCGGTGCTGGGGTGGGCGGTCTCGGAGCTGGACCAGCTGCACTGGACCGTCGGGAAGGCCCTGATGGTGCCGGTGATGATCACCGCCGGGGCGGCGATCTTCGGCGCGGTGATGGTGGCCGGCGCGGCCTTCCAGTTCGTCGCCGGGGACGCCGCGGAGGTGCAGAACAGCTTCACCTACGGCGGCTGCACCATGCTCCAGTACCCGCCGACCGTCTTCGCGAAGGACCTGCTGCGCGGGGTGACCTTCATCGTGCCGCTCGCCTTCGTCAACTGGCTGCCCGCGCTGTACGTGCTGGGCCGGCCCGATCCGCTGGGGTTGCCGGGGTGGGCGGCGTTCGCGAGCCCGCTGGTGGCCTTCGTGGTGTTCCTTCCCGCGTCGCTGGCCTGGCGCGCGGGGGTCCGTTCGTACCGCAGTACCGGGAGCTAGCCGTGTCGGATGCGCTGATTTCACTGCACGAGGTCGAGAAGGTCTTCGACGTACGGCGCCGCGTGGGCCTGGTGCGCCGGGAGAAACGGCAGGTCAGAGCCGTGGACGGGATCAGCTTCGAGGTGGCCCGGGGCGAGATGGTCGGCTACATCGGGCCCAACGGCGCCGGCAAGTCGACCACCATCAAGATGCTGACCGGCATCCTCACCCCGAGCGCCGGACGGCTGCGCGTCGCCGGCATCGACCCGGCACGGGAGCGGCTGCGCCTCGCGCACCGGATCGGGGTGGTGTTCGGGCAGCGCACGACGCTGTGGTGGGACCTGCCGCTGAAGGACTCGTACGCCCTGATGCGGCGGATGTACCGGATCCCGCCGGCCCGGTTCGCGCAGAACATGGAGCGCTGCGTGGACCGGCTCGACCTCGCCGAGCTGCTCGACGTCCCCGTACGGCAGCTGTCGCTCGGCCAGCGGATGCGCGGGGACATCGCGGCGGCGCTGCTGCACGACCCGGACGTGCTGTACCTGGACGAGCCGACGATCGGGCTGGACGTGGTGAGCAAGGCGAGCGTACGGGCCTTCCTGCGGCAGCTGAACGAGGAGCTCGGCACGACGGTGCTGCTGACCACGCACGACCTCCAGGACATCGAGCAGTTGTGCGAACGGGTGATGGTGATCGACCACGGGCGGCTGGTGTACGACGGCTCCCTGGGCGGACTGCACACGGCGGGCGGCGCGGACGGCGCGGCGGCGAGCGAGCGGACGCTGGTGGTGGACCTGGAGCGGGAGCTCCCGCCGATCGAGGTGGCGGGGGCGCGGGTGGTGAAGGTGGAGGGCGCACGGCAGTGGCTGGCCTTCCCGGCGCGCGCTTCGGCGGCCCCGCTGGTGGCGGCGGTGGCGGCGGAGTACCCGCTGCTGGACCTGTCGGTGCGGGAGCCGGACATCGAGGACGTGATCGCGCGGATGTACGCGGGGCGGGGTTAAATCAGGGACAACCCTGAGCCCGGGCGGGGTTCGTCCCGTACCGCTCTCGGGGGTGACTGCATAGGCTGGTCCACATGAGTGATGAGCGGCCTGAGACGCCGTTGCCGCCGTTGCCCGGGACGTCACCGCTTCCGGAGCTGAGGGCATCGGACGCCGACCGGGAGCGGGTGGTGGACCGGCTGCGGGACGCCGTCGCCGAGGGCCGGCTCGACATGGACGAGTTCGAGGAGCGGCTGGACGCGGCCTACCGGTCCCGTACGTACGCGGAGCTCGAACCCCTGACACGGGATCTGCCCGCGCCCGGCGAGACGGCCCCGATGGCGGCCGCCCCGGGGACGCCGGTCGGGCTGACGAAGGGGGCGCCGGCGGGATCGGAGGCCGCCTGGCCGGCCCGGATCGTGGGCGCAGGAGGGGCGGCGGGCGGCCCGGCCATGGCCGTGGCGGTCATGTCGGGCTTCCAGCGCAAGGGCAACTGGACCGTGCCCGCCCGGTTCCACGCGGTGGCGTTCTGGGGCGGCGGTGACATCGACCTGCGCGAGGCGAACTTCGCGGAGCGGGAGGTGGTCATCAACTGCGTCGCCATCATGGGCGGCATCCAGATCACCGTGCCGCCGGGCGTCGAGGTCGACGTACGGGGCATAGGCGTGATGGGCGGCTTCGACCAGGGCGGCAACCCCGGCCCGGTGGATCCGGGGGCTCCGCGGGTGGTCGTGACGGGCCTCGCCTTCTGGGGCGGGGTCGATGTCAAGGTGAAGCCGCCCAAGCAGCGTGCGGTCCCGAAGCAGAAGCCGCGCAAGGAACTGTAGGGCGGAACGGTTCCCCGTACGGGGGACCAGTACGGCGCGCCGGGAACTCCCCGGGCACCCCGGGAGTCGGATGCTATGCGGACGAAACCGTCGCCCGGGGGAAGGCAGGAGCACGTGGAGCAGGGCAGCACGGCGACCAAGCCGACGAGGCGGACGGCGCGGCCCCCGTCATCGACCGCATCGACCGCATCGACCGCGCGGGGCGGGTTCGTGTTCAGCGAGGCGGACGAGGAGCGCAGGCGCGGCGTCCGCCGGATGAAGCGCACCGCCACCGGCCTGCTGCTCCTGGTCGCGCTGATCTACGTGGCGGCGACATGGGCGGAGCACGCGGGCGCGGGCGGCTGGGCCGGGTACGTCGCGGCCGGGGCCGAGGCGGGCATGGTCGGCGCGCTCGCGGACTGGTTCGCCGTCACCGCGCTCTTCCGGCGGCCGCTCGGCCTGCCCATCCCGCACACCGCGATCATCCCGACGAAGAAGGATCAGCTCGGCATCTCGCTCGGGGAGTTCGTCGGGGAGAACTTCCTCTCCGCGGACGTCGTGCGCACGAGGCTGCACGCCCTCGGCATCGGCGGCCGGCTCGGCGCCTGGCTGGCCGAGCCCGCGCACGCCGACCGGGTCACGGCAGAACTGGCCACGGCCCTGCGCGGGGCGCTGACCGTGCTGCGGGACTCCGACGTGCAGGCCGTCGTGGGCGAGGCGATCACGCGGCGGGCGGAGACGGCGGAGATCGCGCCGGGGATCGGCAAGGCACTGGAGAAGGTCGTCGCGGACGGCGGCCACCGCCGGGTCGTGGACCTCGTGTGCGCGCGGGCGTACGACTGGCTGGTCACCCACGCCGAGTCGGTCGAGGCGGCGGTGCAGGGCGGGGCGCCCGGCTGGACCCCGAGGTTCGTGGACCGCAAGATCGGCGACCGCGTCTACAAGGAACTGCTCCGCTTCGTCCAGGAGATGCGGGACATGCCGGAGCACCCGGCGCGCGGAGCGGTGGACCGCTTCCTCGCGGACTTCGCGGCGGACCTCCAGTCGGACACGGACACGCGGGCCCGGGTGGAGCGCCTGAAGTCGGAGATCCTGCAGCGGGAGGAGGTCCAGGACGTGATCGCCTCCACCTGGACGGCGGTCCGCTCGATGATCATCTCGGCGGCGGAGGACGAGCGCAGCGCGCTGCGCCTGCGGGTCCGTTCCTCGCTGATGTCCCTGGGCGCCAGGCTGGCCACGGACGGCCGCCTCCAGGACAAGGTGGAGGGCTGGATCGAGGGCGCGGTCGTGTACGTGGTCACCACGTACCGTACGGAGATCACCTCCCTGATCACGGACACGGTCGCGGGCTGGGACGCGGAGCACACCTCGCGCAAGATCGAGGCCCACATCGGCCGCGACCTGCAGTTCATCCGCATCAACGGCACGGTGGTCGGAGCCTTGGCGGGCCTGCTGATCTACACCCTGTCGCGGGCCTTCGGGGCGTAGCGGGGGCGGGGCGGGGCCGGGCGGGGCCGGGTTGGCGGCGCGGCGGCGTACGGGACGCGCTCCGGGCTGGCGTGGTCGGGGGCGCCGTACGAGTCGTCGCGCCCGGGGGCGGTCCGCGGCCGGCGGCGCCGGCCGAGCAACCGGCTCCCGGGCTCGATCAGCGGCGCCGGGCGAGATGGACGGTGAGGTCGGCGACGATCTCGACGCGGGCCGGCAGGACCCGTGCGATCCGGCGGAACACCTGCTCCCGCTCGGTGGCCGGCAGCACGGCATAGGCCGAGACGGTGGAGAGGTAGCCGAGGTAGTCCTCGCTGCTCATCGTCAAACGGCGGCCGATCAGTGCCTGCCGGACATCGGTGAACCACGCGGAGGCGGAGGCGGACCGCTGCAGCTCGGTCCCCGGCCACTGCATGGCGCCGTCCGACGTGGTCCCGTCCGGCGTCGTCCCGTCCGGGGACGGGATCCCGTCCGACGCCGTCCCGTCCGGGGACGGGACCTCGTCGCTCTCCAGGAGGGGAGCCCGTGCCGCACGAACGGCTTCCGTCACGGCCGGATCGGCCGTCCGCACCTGCCCGCCCGCCGAGGCGAACACGCCCGCCGGTTCCAGCAGGGAGGCCACCCGCGCCCACCGGCCCTCCGGGTCGGTCCAGTGCAGCGCAGCCACCGCGTAGACGAGCGCGTACCGCCGCCGGCCCGGCCGCAGGTCCTCGAGGGAGCTCCGTACCGTCCGGACGCCGGCCGGCACGTGCTTGCGCAGCTCGGCGAGCATGGCCCCGTCCGGGTCGGTGGCGGTGACCGCGACCCCTCGCGCGGCGAACAGCCGGGTCGCCTTGCCGGTGCCGGCCCCGATCTCCAGGGCGCTCGGGACCGGACCGCCGGCGTACTCCCGCACGAGGTCGAACAGCTCCGGGGGACACCCCGGCCGGAACCGCTCGTACGCCTGCGCCCGCTCGCCGAAACTCAGTGCGCGATCGGGCATGCCGGGGACCCTTCTCGTACGGGAGGCCACAGGGCCCGGATACAGCGCTGCGGGGCCGGGCCCCGGCCAGGGCTCAGCCGCGGTCGGCGACGGCCCAGGAGGCGGCGGCCACGACACCCGCGGCCCCGATGACGGCCGGCCAGGCGCCGACCTTCTTCGCCAGCGGGTGCGCCCCGGCGAACCCGGCGAGGTACAGCGCACCGAGCCCGGCCGCGGCCGGAGCGCCGCCGCGCTTGTGCCACTCCCGGCCGGCCACGACGCCCGCGGCGCCGAGCACGACACCGCCGAGCGGCCGCTTCTTGGTCCACCGCGCGACGGCGTAACCCCCGACCAGACCGGCGGCCGCCACCACAGAGCTCGGTACCCGTGCCATGCTGTCCAACTCCCTCAGTTCATCGGTTCCTACGCGCACACCTCTTCGCCCCCGAGGCTAACCCGACCGCTTGACCACCCGCCGGGCCCCCACCGCACCCAGCACCAGTACGGCGCCGCCGATCACCGGATCCGGCACCGCGTCCCGTACACCGCGCGGCAGCACCGCCACCACGCCCAACACGAGCAGAAACGCGAGCCCGCACCCGCCGACGGCCCGAAGCAGTCTGTCCACACGGTGCACAACGCGGCCGCCCGGCCGCCCGACACGGACCGCGCCGAGGGGATTTGTCGCACACTCGCCGGATCCGCGCGATGTCTGCTGAGGGAACCCGATGGGCATAAATTCAATCTCCCACCCAAAGGGGCAAACCACCTGAGCCCCACCCACCCGCCCACCCCCTCCACCCCACCTCACCTCACCCCACCCCACCTCACCCACATCAGGAGCCAGGACATCGTGATCTGCTACGGACAGTCCGTCCTCGACCTCGCGGACGAACTGGTCGACGCCTACGCCGACGTCTTCTCCGCCCCGCCGTGGAACGAAGACGAAGAAACCATTCGCCAATTCGCCGCCCGCCTCCCGGCCGACGCCCGGCGCCGGGGCTTCCGTACGGCCCTGGCCCAGTCCGCCACCGGCATCGACGGCTTCGCCACGGGCTGGATCACCCCGGCGGCCTTCCCGAAGAACCGCGCGTACGCGCAGGTCGCGGCGCAGCTCGGTTCGGCCCGGGTGAAGGAACTCCTCACCGGGGCGCTGGAGATAGACGAACTCGCGGTACGCCCCCACGCGCGCGGCCGCGGCACCGCCCGGGACCTCCTCACCGAGATCACCACCGACGCCCCGGACCACCGGGCCTGGCTCCTGACGAGCCGCCTGGCCAGAAACACGGTGGCCACGTACCGCCGCCTGGGCTGGCACGAGGTGGCACCCCTCCCCGGCACGGAAACGGGCGTCATCGTCTTCCTGTCCCCGAACCACCCGAACCGCTGAGGGGTCGGCCCTCTCACTGCCGGGCATACCCGCCGCATGATCACTCCAGGGCAGCGACAGCATCAGCGGACCCGGGCAGCCTGCCGGCAGCTCAACCTGGCCACCCGCCACCAGCTCCTCAGTTCCGGCGTTCCCGATGGCACGATCACCTCTCGCACCCGTCCCGGCGGCCCCTGGCAGCGGATGCTGCCCCGGGTCTACCTCCTTCAGACCGGCGCGCCGGACCGGTGCCAGCAGGCACTTGCTGCCGTCCTGTACGCCGCCGCCCCCGACAAGGATCCGTTGTCGGGGGAGACCGCTGCCCTCACCGGTGGGGCCGCACTCGCCCTGCTAGGCGTCCGCGAGGCCCCGCACACCCCGGCTGACGTTCTGGTCCGCGCCCCGCGCCGGCTCACGGCCGCCTCCGGGGTCCGGCCGCTGACGACCTCCCGCTGGCCGCCCACGATGATGGTCTCGGGCGTCCCCAGCACGCGCCCGGTGCGCGCCGCAGCCGACTTCGCAGCCCGGGAAGAACAACCCGACAGGATCCGCTCCGTCCTTGCCCATGTGGTCCAGGCCGGATGGTGCCACCCGCACGACCTGCACGCCGAACTGGGCGCGGCCCGCCTCCTGGCCCGCCCCTCGGTCCGGGCGGCGGCAGCGGAACTGATCGCCGGCACCCGCTCGCTGGCCGAGGCCCGTGCCCGTGACGCACTCGCGACGACGGACATCCCCACTCCCTTGTGGAACGCGCGCCTGTACGGCCCAAGCGGCGCCTTTCTGGCCAGCCCGGATGCCTACTGGCCCGATGAGGGCGTGGCCCTCGAGGTCGACTCGGCCGAGTACCACTACACACGCGATGCCTGGCATGCCACCCTCCGCCGCCGCCTGCGCCTGGAGTCCCATGGGATCCTGGTGGTCAGCGCCACCCCGTCGATACTCCGTGACACCCCGGCGGACGTTCTCGCCGCACTGCGCACCCTCCTCGCCGTGGCCAGGCGCCCCACCCCACCCCGGGTTCGCGCGGTCGGCCACGAACAACTGCGGCTCTTCAGCTCCGGCCCTGCTGGGCGTGCACGGTCAGCACGACAGTGGCAGGAGCGTCGGCGGTGATGCCGCACAATTATTGGGAGCCGGAGTCGATGTCAGTGGGATCTGTCACCCTCTGTGATGGCTGGTGGCACAGGGCGCCAGCGTTGTCCGTGATTGAAGGAGGGTGCATGACCAGCACTGAGGCGGAATTCACCTCGATCGAGATTTGTGCTGGAGCCGGAGGGCAGGCCATCGGCCTGCATGCGGCAGGCTTCAAGCACCTCGCGCTGGTGGAGATCGACCGGTTCGCGGCCGAGACGCTGCGCACCAACGTCGACGCGCACGAGACGTGGGCGTGGGAGCAGCAGCACTGTGACGTGCTTGAGATGGACGTCAAGGACTTCGACCCCTTCGCGTGCCTCACGAAGAAGGGTGCGCACCTCCAGCCAGGCGAGCTCGATCTCCTCGCGGGCGGTGTTCCCTGCCCGCCGTTCTCCCATGCAGGCAAGCAGCTGGGCAAGGACGACGAGCGTGACCTCTTCCCGCGGATGATCGCCCTGGTCGAGCAGCTGAAGCCGCGCGCCGTGATGATCGAAAACGTACGCGGGATCATGGACCCGAAGTTCTCCGAATACCGGGAGCAGATCGAGGCCAAGCTGGCCGGAGGAACCTACCGGGAAGAAGACGGGACCGAGACGCGCGAGGTCGGACTCGGATACGAAGTCTGCCGTTGGGATGTTCTGGAAGCGAGTGACTTCGGGGTACCCCAGCTGCGTCCGCGGGCGATCCTGGTGGCCATCCGTGCAGACGTGATCAAGGACGTCAAGTACGAGTGGCCGACCCCGACCCACGAGGACCCGGTCAGCGTCGTGGAAGCCCTCCAGCCGACGATGCTCGAGCGATATGAGAAGTACTTCGAGGGTGAGTTTGCGGAGCGCGCCCTCACGGCGTACGAGCAGTGGCGCGACAAAGCCACGGCCCGGGCTGCCGAGCTGAAGGGCAAGGGCGGTGGAATCGCACCCACGCTGGTCGGCGGCTCCAAGAAGCACGGCGGCGCCGACCTCGGTCCCAGCCGGGCCAAGGAGGCCTGGAGGCAGCTGGGCGTGTCGGGTATGGGCGTGGCCAATACCATCGACATGTGCGAGGAGAAGGGCTCCCAGGTGAGGGACCTCCTCGGTCCGGTCGGACCGATGCTCACCGTGGAGCAGGGTGCGATCATCCAGGGTTTCCCGCGTGGCTGGGAGTTCAGCGGAGGGAAGACCGCGCAGTACCGGCAGGTTGGCAATGCTTTCCCCCCGCCGGTGGCCGCCGCGGTAGGAACGTCGATCATCGAGGTTCTCAGGGCGGCCCGCGAGCGGGATCAGAAGCAGGCCTAGGACTTGTCCGGCCGATCATGTGCGGAGCCAGATGGTGAGGGCTGCGACGGTTGCGGTGCCGAGGTAGACGTAGCGGCGCTTGATGCCCCTATGGATGTCAAGCCGCCAGGACGTGGGTGGTGGTGCGGGTGATGAGCCGGTGGATCTCGCGTGCGACGTAGCGTTTGAGGCAGCGGAGTGCTTCGCGGCGGGTCTTGCCTTCGGAGACGCGCCTGTCGATGTAGCCGCGGGTGCGGGTGTCCCAGCGGAGACGGGCCAGGACGATGGTGTAGAGGGCGGAGTTGGCCTGCCGGTTTCCGCCCCGGTTGAGGCGCCGACGCTGGGTTTTCCCGGAGGAGGCTTCGACTGGGCTGACGCCGCAGAGGGCTGCGAACGAGCCCTCGCTGCGGAGGCGTTCCGGATTGTCACCCGCTGCGATTAGAAGCGTCGCGGCAGTGTCGGGGCCGACGCCGTAGCAGGCCAGGAGCTGCGGATTGTGCTGCGTGATGACGTCTCTGATCCGGGTGGTGAGATCTTCGATCTCCTCGGTGAGGTGCTGAATCCGCCGGGCCAGCAGTTTGAGCGTGTGGGCGGCGGCGCCTGCCGTTCCGGAGGCCGAGCTGTCGAGCGCGGCGCAAGCGCGTATCAGTTTGGGGTTGCTCAGGCCGGCCAGAGACTCGCGGAGCTCGGGGTCGGTGGCCACGAGAACGGCCTTGAGTTGGTTGATCGCCTGAGCCCGGGACTTGATGGCAGAAGCCTTCGCCATCTTGAACAGCCTGAGCATCTCCACGGGCCCGTCGCCGGCCTTCGCGGTCGCGGTCGCCCTGCCGGTGATCACTGCGCGGGCTGCAGCCTCGGCATCGACAATGTCGCTCTTGCCGCGGCGTCGGCGGGTGGCTTTGTCGGGCTGGTTCACCTCGAAGACGGTGATGCCCTGACCATGCAGATACCGACTGAGTGCGGCGCCGTATGAGCCCGTGCACTCCACCCCGGCTTGGCTGAGGTGGCCCAGTGTCCGGGCCCAGTCCAGTAACTGTTCGTAGCCCTCGGCTGTCGTCGGAAAGCTCCGGCTCTCGACGAAGGAACCGGCGGCCGTGACCACGGCGGCAACGTGGACGTCCTTGTGCGTGTCGACACCCAGCACGATGTCGGGGTTGCCTTGGTCGAGCGGGGCGGGCTGGGTCATCCTGGTCACGGTCACCTGTCTCCTGCAGCCATGGGAAGCGGGGCGGCCATCGCTGGATCGGTCAGGGCGGTCAGGACTGTGATGGTGCCTCTCGCGAAGGCCCCTATCGGGACACGCCCGCCGGTCCAGCGGCAGCAAGTACCGCCCCAGACAGTGGCCGACAGATCAAACGCAAGGCACCAGGGCCAGTCGTAACGCGGGTCAGGCCACCGCCCGGAGCGGCACCCGAACATCCTCACAGTCGTAACGAGTGGCCACCGCCCGGTGCTGCTTCAACCGGTTGATGGCCCGCTCGACGGTGTTGCGTTTCCTGTACCGCTCTTCGTCGAAGCCCGGGGGCCGTCCGCCGCGTGAACCTTTGCGTAGGCGGGTGGCCCGACTGTCGGTCTTCTCCGGAATCGTGTGGCGGATGCCCCGGTGCCGCAGGTACTCGCGGCACGGCCCGTTGCTGTATGCCTTGTCGGCGGCGACGCTGTCGGGCCTCTTGCGGGGCCTGCCTGGACCGAGCTTCGGGACACGAATCTTTTCCAGAACGGGCTTGAACTGGGTGCAGTCCGCCCGCTGACCTGGGGTGACGATCAGAGACAGAGGGCGGCAGCGGCCGTCCGCGCTCAGGTGGAGCTTGGAGGTGAACCCGCCGCGCGAGCGGCCCAGGCCCTCACCTCCAGCACCACCTCCACCAGGCGGGCGTGCAAGCTCTGCCACGCTGTTTCGCCCTGGTGTTCTGGAACTTCGTCCCCCTTTGAGGCGGGTGCTCGCGGCGGGTCGGTGCGGGCGCCGGCCGCATGCTGATGAGCCCGCACGATGGTGGAGTCGACCGAGATGTCCCAGTCGATCTCACCCGCCGCATCAGCGGCGGCCTGAACCTGTTGGAGCAGTCGCTCCCATGTCCCGTCGCTCGACCACAGTCGGTGCCGTTCGTAGACGGTCTTCCACGGGCCGAACCGTTCGGGCAGGTCTCGCCACTGAACGCCGGTGCGCACCCGGTGCAGAATCCCGTCGATTACCTGCCGGTGGTCCCGCCACCTGCCACAACGCCTGTTGCTGACCGGCAGGAACGGCCGTAGCCGTTCCCACTCGGCATCGCTCAGATCGCCCCGCCCCATGTTCACATCAACGACCCGGACCCACGCCCGTCACAAGATCACACGAATTCTGACTCTCAGTCCGTGACGAAGGGTGCGTATCCGACCGGCACCTCGCTCACCTCAAGGTCTGAGAAGACCAAGGTCAGATCATGAGCGTTGGTCTCAATGTGAACCTCATGGAAGTCGATCCCGACAGCCTTCGACCAGCGGAGGGCAGCCTCCGACTTGAGACGAAGCTCGGCTCCGTACAACTCGTGATGGTTCGCGCCCCAAACATAACCGTCGAGGTCGATGGCGGTTTCGCGGTCGAGGAGCCGCTCGTCCAAGGAATCCCGCCAGGTATCCGTGGACAGGAACGTCTCGCATCGGGCCTCGACGCAGTACCGGAAGAGATACCGCAGGTAGGTCGATGGGCTTTGGGGGCCGTCCCACACATTGATGATGACCTCGTAGTCGCGCATGTAGGTGGTGTATCCGTGGTGCACGACAACGGCTTCGATGGGCTCGTTCAGCGTCCGCTGAAGTTCTGCGGTGTCCATGCCGCTCTTCTACCTCACTCGGCAAGCCCTTCGACAGCGAGATTCACAGTGTCAGGCACTTGTCGGCTCAGAGATCGCCCGGACAAGTCCTAGTCAGCCCGTGCCCGCACCGGTTCCGCGGGCACGGTGCTTCTCCACCTCGGCTGCGATCCGCAGGGCGCAGTCAGCGGCTGCTTCGTGCTCCCAGAACCGCAGCACGGTCCAGCCGGCGTCTCGCAGGCGCTGGTTGGTGTCACGGTCGCGTGCCATGTTCCCCGCGACCTTGCCGGACCAGTAGCCCGGATTCGTCTTTGGCGGGACGTAGTGCTCGGGGCAGCCGTGCCAGTAGCAGCCGTCGATGAACACGGCCACCTTCGCCGGACCAAAAACGATGTCGGCTGTCCGCCGAAGGTCTTTGACGGGTCGGGCTGCCACGCGGTACCGCAGCCCCCGAGCGTGCAGCAGGCTGCGGATGAGCCGTTCCGGCTTCGTGTCCCGGCTGCGGATGGCCTGCATGTTCCGTCGCCGCGCGGCTGATGAGGCCCAAGATCCTTCGGGTGGCTCCCAGGGGTCGCTCATGTCTTCAGACGCCGCTTGCGGCCGGCGCCGTATGGACAGGGAGCAGGGGTGCAGTGGTCACCGGGTCCCCCTTCTCTGCCAGGGTCCAGGAGCAGCCGTCGATCACGGCGCACGGCCTGCTGTCTCCCGGGAGGCTTGGGACGACGCGAGCGCTGACGAAGTCACCTTCCTGTGGCACAGGGAGGGCGAGCTGCCTGGCGATCTCCTGGTGTGCTCGATAGTCGCCCATGATGATGATCCCCTCGTGGCGGAGCGAGGACCTGGACCCCCCATTTCCCCGGACGCGCTTCATGTAGTCCTTCTGCTGCGCGACGGTGCGTACGACGTTCCGCCCGATCCGGCGGCGCTGTGCATGCCGGAACAGTTCATTCAGCCTGGCCTGGCCGGATTTCTGGGCGAATACGGCCTCGCGGTCAGCGGGGTCCATGTGGAGCAGGGTGTTCTCGGGAAGCTCCTGGTCGCGCCAGAGCCAGAGGATTTTCGTGCGGTGTTCCGCTTTGACGGTCAGCTTCATGTCCCGGTTGCTTCCCCCGTTGAGCAGGGTGGGCGTTATGCGGAGCAGGCCGGCGCTCCACTGGCTCTTGTAGTCGTCTGCCCACACGAGGAGGCAGAGGTGCCCCACTGCCTCCGGCGGGATCATCCAGCCGCCGAACAGCTGGGAGTACTTGCAGTCGACGTCGACACCCGCGATCCGGTAGTCCATTTCGGTGCCGTCATCGAACGCGAACTCGCGCTGCAGATTGATCTCGACGACCGTGCCGGCGTGGGTCTTCTCCGTCTTGAACAGAGTTTTCCAGTCGTACCGGCCGGTCACCTCGCCGTTCAGGAGCTGGTCGATGGTGTCTCTCAGTACCCTCGCGAACCGCTGACCGTCCGGGTCGAGCCGGACCAGCTGGGAGTACACCAATGCCAGTTCGGGATCGTCCTGGGGAACCACCTGGCTCTGGATGTTCATGGCGGCGGAGACGTCCGAAGGCAGCAAGCTGTCCCCCTGTCTGGCGAAGGGTGAGCGGTCTCGCAGCAGTTGACCGCAGGATGGCCCGAGCTTACCGGCGGTCAGGGGATGGCTGGGCGGACGGCCCGAGACCATCAGTTGCCGACTCCGAGCACCAGGCCGAGCAGCAGGATCGCCAGGGTCAGGGTGCCGGCGAAGGCGACGGCACCCATGATGATCGCTCCTGCCGCCGACCGGTTGTCCCACCGGGCCAGCGCGACCGCGCCTCCGGCGACGAGCAGGGCGAGGATGAAGGCCATGGCGATCGTGAGGAAGAGTGCGGACATCGAGATGTTCAGCATGGAACGGTCAACTCCATTGGAGGGGAAGGTGTGGCTGCAGGCGCCCCGTCCGTACCAGGGCAGGGCGGAGGGGCAGAGCATCGTGTGGCCTGCCCTGCGGGCTGTCGGATTCGGCACAGGTGGTGACGTACGGGTGCTCCGGTCGGCTACGGCTGTCCTGTGGCACCGCCTCCGCGGGGCAGGGCGGCGCTCAGGACAAGATCTGCCTGACCGGTGAGGCCGGAGCGGATCAGAGTGACCGCCAGCCGCATGGTGTCCTCGTGGGCGCGCTCGCGGCCGCCGAGGAGCAGGGCTTCGCCGAGCGTGGAGTGAGCACTTGCGTACAGGTCGGCGGCAGCAACGCTGAGCTCCCCGTGGGTGAGCGCCTTGCTCGCGGACCAGGCGATGCCGATGACACCACGGCGATTACCAGCGGCCTCGGCTGCGAGGAGCGCGCGGACTGTCTCCTTCACCTTGCCGTTCTGGCTGTTGTGCCGGTCGTGTGCCGGTCCCCGTGCCGGAACGGTGCCGGTTGAGCCACCAGATGAGCCAGGGGGTGCGGGCGGGGCGGATGAGACCCCGGAGATGCTGTTCGCCGCACGGATGTCGCTCATCTCCTGCGGTGGACCGGGGCGCGTGCCGCGCCGCGCCGCGGACTTGCGCAGGTGCTCAAGACGCTCCAGCCGGTCCAGTGCCGATCCGGCGCTCAGGGCCACCGCCTCGTAGATCGAGCTGAGAGCTGCTGCGGAGGGCACGCGCCGCCCGGTCCAGTAATTGGACAAGGTGCTCAGTGGGATCCCGAGGTGCCTGGCCCGGTTCCCCTGCTTCTGTATGGACATGGCGGATACGAGGGTGCGGAAGCTCGCCACGTACGTCCTCCGCTCTGCACTGCATCCAGGCCAATAGGCGCTGCCGACTTGGCCCGCGACGGCCATGGAACCTCCTGAGCATGTGGATTGACGGATGATCAGTCTTCGCGATCGTCGGTGAGGCGCCAAGCGAAAAAATTCGGAATCGTGGAAAAGGTGTTTGCGCTGCGAGGAGTGGTGGCGGATTCCGGTGTTTGCGTTTGGCTGGTGCCTCGCGGTGAACGTGTTTGCGTTAAGCCGCAAACATCCGAATGGGCTTGATCTGCGGGGTGCGCTGCCCGTGAGAATGGGGTTCTGTCGCTGAGCGCCTGGCCGGGAACGGCCGGCCGGGGAACGCAATTTAGGGGATGAATCGTGGCCATTGCAGACATTCCGTCGTGGCGAAATGGGAACCTCTCGACGATGGCTCGCTGCGCCCTATGGCTCCTCACTGAGGTCGGAGTGGGGGAGATCTTCACGAAGACCCAGCTGCGCGAGGCCTTTCCGGAGACGTCCCAGATCGACCGCCGCATGCGGGACCTCAGGGACCGTGGCTGGCGTATCGCCACAAACCGGGACGACGCGACGCTCACCCCGAGCGAGCACCGCTTCGTGGAGAAGGGGGCCGAAGTCTGGAAGCCCGGGCAGTCAAGGGTGAAGGCGGCTGCGGTCATCTCGGCTCCGCAGCGACGTGAGATCCTGGATCGTGACGATCATCTGTGCCGTGTGTGCGGGATCGCGGCCGGTGAGGCCTACGAGGGCGAAATGGAAACTGCCCAACTGGACCTCGCACGACGGGAGGTCATCCGGCCCGGCGGGGGCGTGACCGTCGAGCTGGTGACCGAGTGCCGGCGTTGCCGGATCGGCGGCAGAGGGCGGCCGACTGACCTGAGCGGCGTACTCGGGCGCCTGGAACAGATGAGTCAGGTCGAGCGAGAGCACTTCGCGCAATGGGTTGAGGTCGACCGCAGGGACTTCAGCCTGCTGGAGCGGCTCTGGGGGGAGTACCGGAGCCTGCCGGCGGAGTCGCGGGGGACGGTCCGCCAGGCTCTCGAGCAGTCGTGAAGCGGGCGCGGGGGATGGCCGGCAGTAAGACGGGCGGACGCCCGAGTCAAGGAGATCTGTGGAGATGCTGAACTTCAATCTTCCTCCGGACGCAGCGGCGAACGCGGAGTTCGTCGCGCGCCGGCTCAAGGAGCCCATGGAGGCCGAAGGCGTCCGGGAGACCGTCACCGTTGAATGGAATGGCCGGCCGCTCCATGTGGGAGTCATCGACGTCCCGCTGCGCTCTCTCTACTACAACCCGGCGACACACCGGATCAGGGCGCAGCGCGGGCACGACCCTGAGGCCGCGCGTGCTCTGGACGATGACCCGTGGAGCCCGGAGAGCCAGCGGTACCTCCACCGTCTGCTGGTCGGCAAGCCGACGAACCCGGACGAGATCGACCCCGACTTCGAAGATCTGACGGAAAGCCTCAGGTCGGTTGACCAGCAGGAGCCGGGGCTGATCACCCACGAAGGGATCCTGGTCAACGGCAACACGCGGGCCGCCGCACTCCGGGAGCTGAAGCGGCAGTCGATCCGGGTCGGCGTACTGCCCCAGCACTTCACCTGGGAGGACATCAACGCAGTCGAACTGGCCCTTCAGCTGAGGCCCGACGAGCGTCGCGACTACTCCTACATCAACCGGCTGATCGCCATGGAGGAGCAGGAGCTGATGGGCCGTGATGCGGCCGACATCGCACGTGCTTTCCACGTTCAGCTCAAGACGTTCAAGCAGGAACGGTGGATCCTGGGCGTCATCAGGGACATGATCGACCGGAGTGCAACCCCGGAAGGAGCCCAGCTGGCGCTGTCCGACTTCGAGGGGCATCAGGAGAACCTCAAGGAACTCCAGCGCACTTTCATGAGGGTGGCGGCTTCGAGCCAGGATCGTGCCGAGCAGGTCAAGGAAAACCGGATCGTTGCGATCCTCCTCGACTTCGCGAAGACGAAGACGCGTCTGATCGGTACCGAGTTCCAGGGCGACTACCTGGAGGGCAACCTGCCGGCGCTCCTGAGCGCGGTCCCCAGCGATGTGCCGGCCGCCGTCGCGATCCCGGGGCTCGGCGTTTCGGTGCCCGCTGCCTCGGATCCCGTCCGTCAGGCCCGTGCTGCGACGGACCGTGTGCTTCGCGCCAGGGCATTGGAATCCGCCCGTCATCTTTCCGCCGAGACGCGGGAAGCCGCTCAGCGGGAGGTGGTGAACGCGCGCAAGGGCATGCGGCGGGCGCTCGATGAGGCGGAGCGGGATGACAGGCTCAAGCGGGTCCGGCAGACCACCGCGGAGCGGCTGGACGATGCCCGGGCGGCGATCGATCAGAGCGTAGACGACCTCGTGCAAGCCCTGGGCAAAGACAGCCTGGATGTGGAGAGCTTCGACAGCGCGCTGCTGCGGCTGAAGGGAAGCATGACGAAGCTGGCACGCCAGGCGAGCCGCGGTGTGTCCAAGCCTGGTCGCGGTGTCGACTGGCTGATCAAGGCGAGCGAGGGCTGAGATGCTCGATACCGCGCAGCCGTCGCTCCGGCTGGGTTTCGACGAGACCAGGACGAAGGTGCTCTTCAGGGCTGTGCCTGGGGGGCAGAGCCACCTGGTCAGGCTGATTGCCCGGTTCAACAGCGGCAGTCAGAGGGGGAACCTCGCAGCTGAAGTCGATCTTGAGGACTTCCTCTCACGTCTCACTCTGCTTGGGTATTGGCACGACCCGGCAGGGGTGCTCTTCGCGCCTGACCTGAAGGAACTTGCCGAGGCGTCCGTACGGGACGCCCAGGCGGTCGAAGCGCGTCTCACGGCTGGCGGCCAGGGCAGGGAGGTTGCGGGGCTTGTTGCTGACTCCGCCGTCCTCGGGATGCTTGGAGATTCCTGGGTGGCGCCTCTGACGGACTTCCAGACGCGGGACATCGCCAAGCTGCTGTCCCTGACGCACGGAGCGAACTTCAGCGTGCCCGGCGCAGGCAAGACCCGCACGGCGCTGGCCGTGTACGCGGCCCTGCGTGAGGCCGGGGCCGTCCGGCGCATGCTCGTCGTCAGCCCCAAGTCCGCGTACGAGGCATGGCAAGACGAAGCGGAGCTGTGCTTCGCCTCACCCCCGGCCGTGCGTGTATTCAAGCGCTGGCCCGATAACGACGCCGAGATACTGCTCGTCAATTACGAGAGGCTGAGCCGGTACCAGACCGAACTCGCGGACTGGCTCAGCGTGGGGCGCGCCATGATGGTGCTGGACGAGGCCCACCGGATGAAGCTCGGCATCAGGGGAACCTACGGGGCCACCTGTATGGCGCTGGGGCCGCTGGCCGGCCACCGGCTGATCCTTACCGGTACGCCCGCTCCGAACGGCGCCAAGGACCTGGAGAGCCTGCTGTCCTTCGTGTGGCCGGGGCACGGCCGGAGCGCCGTGGACAGAGCGGTGGCCGGCGGAGACCTCGCGCACGCGAGCAGGGTCCTGCGGCCGCTGTTCACCCGTACCACGAAGAACGAGCTGGGTCTGCCGCCGGTCGACGTCAGGGTCAGGTATGTGGAGCTTCCAGAAGCGCACCGGAAGCTGTACTCGGCTCTGCGCAACCAGCTCACCGGGCTTGCGGGCAGAGAACAAGAGGAGTTCGCGAGGCTGGGCAAGATCCTCGTGTACCTCATGATGGCGAGCACCAATCCGGCGCTGCTGGAGGCAGGCTCGGACCGTTACGAGCCGCTGCCCTTTCACGTCCCCCCGCTGCAGCCCTCAGACGGTCTCCCGCTGAAGGAACTGATGAGGGACCTTCCCAGATATGAGAGTTCACCCAAATACGAGGCGGTACTGCAGACGGTCGCGGACAACGCCCGCGCGGGCCGGAAGACCCTGGTGTGGTCCACGTTCGTCAGGAACCTGACCACGCTCGCCACAGTGCTGGGCAGGTACAGGCCGGCGGTGGTGCACGGCGGGACAGCGGACCGGGACGAGGAGATCCGCCGGTTCCGTGAGGATCCCGACTGCATGGTCCTGCTGTCCAATCCCGCGACACTGGGCGAAGGGATCAGTCTCCATCACGTGTGCCATGACGCGGTCTACGTGGACAGGGACTTCGCGGCGGGCCGTTTCCTGCAGAGCCTGGACCGCATCCACCGCCTGGGACTGGCGGCCGATACGCAGACGCGCGTGACGGTGCTCATCGCGCGGGGGACCATCGACGGCATCGTCCACGACCGGCTCGGCCGCAAACTCGAGTTCATGGGCAAGATCCTTGATGACCCGCTGGTGCAGGAACTGGCAGATCCGGAGGAGGACCTGACCCCATGGGGCATGGACACCGCGGACCTCCACGCCCTGATTGGTCATCTCGGCCAGCCGTCCGGCTGACTGGCCGGACGGCGCCGCCGGGCCGAGCCCCCGGACCTACGAGCCTCCGTGGCACTCCCCGTATGCCCGGCCCGAGGTGCACCAGCAGGGGTTTGTGGGGGTGGGGGGCCAGGGGGTGGCTTTGCCTCGGGCGGCCAGGGTGGTGGCGTATTCCGCCAGGAGGGACGGGGAGGACGGGGAGGTTTTCTCCGAGGCGGCGAAGGCTTCGTACGAGGGGACGCTGGCCGTGACGATGCCCAGGTTCGTGGTGCCCGAGGCGGCCAGGGTGCGGAGGGAGGCTTCGACCTGGGCCAGGTGGGCGTCGTGGGAGGGGTACTCCGCGGACAGGGTGGGGTAGCTGGTGAGGAGCTCTGCCAGTTCGCGGGCCGGCCAGTGGAGGATGGCCACCGGGAAGGGGCGGGAGAGCGCCGCGCGGCGGTCGCCGAGTTCGGCGCGCAGGCGGGCGATCTCGGCGCGGAGTTCGGCGGGGTCGTCGGAGCCGAGGGCCCAGATGCGCTTGGGGTCGTGGAGTTCGTCCAGCGGGATCGGGCCGATGTGGCGGGTGTCCGCGACCATGTCCCAGTCGTCGTGGGGGAGCCCCAGGAGGCGGCGTACGCGGTGGCGCCCGGTGAGGAGCGCGGTCGTGGCCGGGGTGAGGGGGGTGTTGTCCGGGGCCAGGAGGGTGGCGGCCTCGGTGAAGCACTCGTGGGAGGCTTCGAGTTCGTCGTGGGCTTCCAGGGCTTCGGCGATGACTTCCCAGGGGGCGGGGTCCGCGGGGGCCGCCGCACGGATGCCCTGGATGAGGGCGCGGGCCTCGGGCTCGTGGCCGTACTCCCAGAGGTTGGCCGCCTGGAGGGCCTTGATGAGGGACGGGTCGTCCGTCGTGTCCGCGGCCAGGAGTTGGTCGTAGAGGGCGCTCGCCCGTTCGCGTTCGTCGGCCAGTTCGAGGTGGGCCGCGGCCTGGAGGAGCAACGGCTCCTGGTCCTCGGGGTAGCGGGTCGCCGTGCGGATGAGGCGCTCGGCTTCGGCGATGTGCTCGGCAGGCGTGTCGGGGCGCATGGTTGGCAGCGTACTGCCGCTGGTCAGTTGAGGGGGGAGGACTTAAGGTGCCGCCCGTGCGAGATCGCGTGCGGGTCGTGGTGCAGGGGAAGGGCCGGCGGGGACGGCGGGCGCGCCGGGTCGGTCTCGCGGGGGTGCTGTGGGCCGCGGGTGAACTGGCCGTCACCGTCGGCGTGGTGGTGATGCTGCTGGTGGTGCACCAGGTGTGGTGGACCAACCGGCAGGCGCTGAGCGCCGCGCACGAGGTGGTGCGGGAGCTGGAGGAGGACGCGTCCCGTTCCGCGCCCGGGGCGGATGAGGGCGGGGATGAGGGCGGGGAGGAGAGCGGGGAGGGGAGCGGGGAGGGTGCGGAGGGGGAGCCGGGGGGCGCCGGCGGGGCGGGTGGGACCTCGGGCGCCGCGCCCGGGAACTCCGGGCCGCGCGCCGGGAAGCCGCCGCCGCGGGAGGGGGCGTACGGGATCCTGCGCATTCCGCGTCTCGGCGTCGCCGTGCCCGTCGCGCAGGGCGTGGACAAGCGGACCGTGCTCGACAAGGGGTACGCCGGGCACTACGGCGGGACCGCGCAGCCCGGGGCCGAGGGGAACTTCGCGCTCGCCGGACACCGCAACACGCACGGGGAGCCGTTCCGTTACATCAACCGGCTCAGGGCCGGGGACGAGCTGATCGTGGACGTGCGGGGGAAGCGGTACGTGTACCTCGTCGGGCAGACGCTGGCGGAGACGACCGAGCACGACACCGGGGTGATCGCGCCCGTCCCGCGCAGCATCGTCACGCCCGGCGCCGGGTACGGCGCGCCCGGTGCGTACATCACGCTGACGACCTGCACACCCGAGTACAGCTCCAAGTACCGGCTCGTGGTGTGGGGGATCCTCAGGCGTTGACGGCCTTAGTGTGGGGCGGTGCGTCGGAAAAGGATGAAACGTCCGCAGTTGATGTGGCTCGCCGTGCCGTTCGTCCTGTTCGTCGGGGCTCTGCCCCTCGCGAACCGGGTGGAGCCGGCGCTGGGCGGCGTACCGTTCCTGCTCCTCTGGTTCGTCGGGGCGACCCTGCTGACCCCGCTGGCGGTCTGGCTGACCTGGCGCGGTGATCACCGGTGAGCCGGGTGGCCGTGGCGACCACCGTCTTCGGCGTGTTCATGGTGGCCACCGTCGCGCTCGGACTGCTCGCGGTGCGAGGGCAGGGGCGAGGGCGGGGGCAGGGGCGCGGTGGGCGTGGAGGGGGAGGGGGAGGGGGAGGCGGCGGCGGTGGGCTCGCCGAGTGGTCGGTGGGCGGGCGCTCGCTGGGCACCGTGTTCATCTGGGTCCTGATGGCGGGCGAGGGGTACACGAGCTTCAGCTACCTCGGCGCGGCCGGCTGGGGCTACAACTACGGCGCCCCGGTGATGTACGTGATCGCGTACATGTCCTGCGGCTACGCGGTCGGTTACGTCGTCGGACCCATGCTGTGGGACTACGCCCGCCGGCACGGTCTGGTCGGGATCGCCGACATGGTGAGCCACCGGTACGGGCGCCCCTGGCTCGGCGCCGCGGTCGCGGTGCTCGCGACCGTCTTCCTGCTCCCCTACATCCAGCTCCAGATCACCGGCATGGGCGTGGTGGTCTCGACCGTCACCTACGGGGCGGTGTCCCTGGAATGGGCCTACTTCATCGCCTTCGCCGTCACCACCGGCTTCGTCGTGGTGAGCGGGCTGCGCGGCAGTGCGTGGGTGTCCGTGCTCAAGGACGTGCTGGTCATCGGCACGCTCGGGTTCCTCGCCGTCTACGTGCCCCTGCACTACTTCGGCGGCTACGGGGAACTCTTCGCCCGGCTCACGGCCGAACGCCCCCAGTGGCTGACGCTGCCCGGCGCCGGGAGCGGGACGGGCGGCCGGGGCGAGCTGGGGGTGGGGTGGTTCGCCTCCACCACCGTGCTGAACGCGCTGACCGTCGTCATCTTCCCGACCACCGTGGCGGGGTACCTGGGCGCGCGGAACGCCGATGCGCTGCGCCGCAACGCCATCCTGCTGCCCGCCTACAACGTGCTGCTCCTCGTGCCGATGCTGCTGGGCATGGCGGCGCTGTTCGTCGTACCGGGGCTGACGGGCGCCGAGTCCAACCTCGCGCTGTTCAAGCTGGTCGTGGACTCCCTGCCGGCCTGGGCGGTGGGGGTGATCGGGGTGGCGGCGGCGCTGTCGTCGATCGTGCCGATGGCGGTGTTCATGCTGGTCATCGGGACGATGTGGGGGCGCAGCGTGCTGTCGTTCCTGCCGCGCTGGAGCTCGGGCGAGCGGCAGAAGCTCGCCTCGCAGCTGGTGGTGGTGGCGGCCGGGACGATCGCGCTGGTGATGACGTACACGGCGCCGAACACGCTGGTCAGGCTCTCGCTCGTGTCCTACGAGGGCATGGCGCAACTGGTGCCGATGCTGCTGCTGGGGCTGGTGTGGCGCAGGCTCACGACGGTGGCCGCGGTGTGCGGACTGGCCGCGGGGGTCGCGGTGGTGTGCGGGCTGGTCTTCACGGGCAACGACCCGGTGTGGGGCGTGAACGCCGGCATGATCGCCCTCGCGGTGAACCTCGCGATCGCGCTGGCGGTGACCTGGCTCGGCCCGCCGGAGCGGGTGGGGAGCGGGGCGGGGGACCCCCGGCCGGACGAGGAGGTGCTGGCGCGCGATCCGCTGCCGGGGTCCGGGTCCGAGTCCGGGTCCGAGTCCGCGTCCGAGTCCGCGTCCGGATCCGGGGATCAATGCGGGGCCCCGTCCGTTGTCAGGGGGCACGGTTAGTATCGAGTGCACGTGCGGGTGTGAGTGCCGGTGCGGGTGCGAGTGGCCGATCTCCTACGGGAGTTCGTGCGCGGGGAGACGGAGGGGGTGGTTCGTATGGCAGAGCAGCACAGCGGGCTTCGCCCCCTGCGGTTCGCCGTGCCGTCCGCGCGCCTCGTCGCCTTGCTGACCCCGCTGGCCTCCCTCCTGCTGCTCGGCGGGTTCCTCGGGCTGTTCGCCGGGGAGGGCGGGCTCGGAGCGATCGTGGCGGTCCTCGCGGCGACCGTCGCCGTGGGCACCTCGGCCCTGGCCGCCCGGCTGGTCCGGCCGGTCCCGCCGCACCGCATACGTACCGCGATACGTGATCGCGAGCAGCGCACGGCGTTCCTGCCGCAGCGCGATCCCGACGCCTCGGGCCGGTCGCGGCCCAGGGCACCCGGCCGTCTCCTTCGGACGGCCGCGTAGGGGCGCGCAGCTCCTTCCTCCTGATCGCTTCTGATCGCCTCACCCTGCCGCCCCTCGCGGGTCGTCACGCCGAAACGCACCTCTTTTCGACGTTCGACGAGTCCCTTCGGAGGGCCCACGTGTCCGTTTTCATCGATCTTGTTGCTGTGCTGGGCCGGTTCCTGGAGCCGGTGCTGGCCGAGTCCGCGACCGCTGCCGCGATCGTGCTGTTCACCGTGCTCGTGCGGCTCGCGCTGCACCCGCTGAGCCGGGCCGCCTTCCGCGGGGCGACCCCGGTGGCGGGCATCCTGCCGGTGCTGCTCCAGCTGCCGGTGTTCTACCTGATGTACCGGGCGTTCTCCTCGGCGGAGATCGGCGGCGCCGCCAACGAGCTGCTCGGCCACCGGTTGTTCGCCGCGCCGCTCGGGGACCGGTGGGGCCAGGCGCTGGGGGAGGGCGGCCTCTTCGGCGAGCAGGGGCTCGTGTTCCTCGGGCTGTTCGCCGTCGTCGCGGTGGTGGCCGCGTGGAGTGCGGTGCGCGGACGCAAGGCGGCGGCCCTGATGGCCGCGACCGCCGCTGCCACCCTTGCCGCCGGCGGGGCCAAGACCGGCGCGGCCAAGACCGGCGGGGCCGGGGCGAAGGCCAGGGCGGGCAAGGCCTCGGGCGCCGGCGGGACCCGGGGCGCCGGGGCGGCCGCCGGGGTGACGGCCGAGCAGCAGGAACTCATGCGCAAGCTGGGCGGCGTACTGCCCCTGCTGTCCTTCGGGACGCTGATCACGGCCGCCCTGGTGCCGCTGGCGGCCGGGTTGTACCTGGTCACCACCACCGCGTGGTCGGTGGCCGAGCGTGCCTGGCTCCAGTACCGCAAGGACCGGGTGGAGCGGATGGAGCGGGTGGAGCGGGCGGGGACGGCGGTCAGCGGAGCTGAGCGTTCCGCCATGTGAACAGGGTCTTGCGGATGAGGTCAACATCTTGGAGGATCGACCAATCCTCCGATGGCCGCAACCCATCGTCCGGCCCGGGGCATGCCCATGGGCCGACCACCCTCGACCACGGGAGAATGCCCATGAAGCTGCTGCGTGTAGGACCCGTCGGGTCGGAGCGCCCCGCGCTGCTCGACCAGGACGGGACCCTGCGGGACCTGTCCGGCCTGATCACGGATGTGGACGGCGCGCTGCTCGCCGACGACTCCGTGCTGTCCCGGGTACGGGACGCGGCCGAGTCCGGTGAGCTCCCGGTGCTGGACGCCGAGGGTCTGCGGATCGGGTCCGCCGTCGGCCGCATAGGCAAGGTCGTGGGCATCGGCCTGAACTACCACGGGCACGCGGCCGAGGTGGGCGCCGAGGCGCCGGCCGAGCCGATCGTGTTCCTCAAGGCCCCGGACACCGTGGTCGGCCCCGACGACACCGTGCTGATCCCGCGCACCAGCGTCAAGACCGACTGGGAGGCCGAGCTCGGCGTCGTCATCGGTGCCACCGCCCGCTACCTGGCCTCCCCCGAGGAGGGCCTCGCGCACGTCGGCGGCTACGTACTGGTCAACGATGTGACCGAGCGCGCCTTCCAGAACGAGCGCGGCGGCACCTGGGACAAGGGCAAGAACTGCGAGACCTTCACCCCGCTCGGCCCCTGGCTGGTCACCGCGGACGAGATCCCGGACCCGCAGGCGCTCGACGTCAAGCTGTGGGTCAACGGCGAGCTCAAGCAGGACGGCCACACGTCCGACCAGATCTTCCCGGTCGGCGAGGTCGTGCGGTACGTGAGCCAGTTCATGACCCTGTACCCGGGCGATGTCATCATCACCGGCACCCCGGCCGGTGTGGCCGCGGGCCAGCCGGAGCCGAAGCCGTTCCTGCGGGCGGGCGACGTCGTGGAGCTGGAGATCGACGGGCTCGGCCGTCAGCGCCAGGAGTTCAAGGACGCGTAGGCGCGTAGGCGTGGAAGCGCGCAGGCGTGCAGACGCGTAGGTGCGCAGGCGCGCAGGAGGGGCGGTGCCGTCGTCGACGCCACCGCCCCTTTCCCGTTTCCCGGCTGGAGAAGGGGAAGCTCAGACCTTCACCGTGCACCCCTCCTGCGACGACCTGCGGGCCGCCTCCAGCACGTCCAGGCAGTGCGCCGCCTCCAGGGCCGTGACGGGGGCCGGGCCGCCGTCACGCAGGGCCGCCGCCACGGCCGCGTAGTACGCCGGGTAGTCGCCCGGCGCCGTCCGCACCGGCGCGCCCCCGCCGGTCAGCGGCGATTCCCCGGAGCCCAGCCGGCCCCACAGGTGCTCGGGCTCCTCGCCCCAGGTGCGCTCGGGGTCGCCGGGGCGCAGGCCCTCGCGCAGTGCCCCCTCCTGCGGGTCCAGCCCGTACTTGACGTAGCCCGCGCGGGAGCCCAGTACCCGAAAGCGCGGGCCCAGCTGGGCCGTGGTGGCGCTGACGTAGAGGTGGGAGCGGACCCCGCTCGCGTGGGTGAGGGCGATGAAGGTGTCGTCGTCCGCCTCGGCGCCCGGGCGGCGCACGTCGGTCTCCGCGTAGACCCGTACGGCAGGGCCGAACAGCACCAGCGCCTGGTCCACCACATGGCTGCCGAGGTCGTACAGCAGCCCGCCGATCTCCTCCGGGGCGCCGGACTCCCGCCAGCCGCCCTTGAGCTGCGGGCGCCAGCGCTCGTACCGGGACTCGAAGCGCTGCACCTCGCCCAGCTCGCCGTCGGCGATGAGGCGGCGCAGGGTGAGGAAGTCGTTGTCCCAGCGGCGGTTCTGGAAGACCGAGAGGAAGGTTCCGGTCCGCTCGGCGAGCGCGGCCAGCTCGCGGGCCTCGGCGGCGGTGGCGGCCAGCGGCTTGTCCACGACCACGGGGATGCCGGCGGTGAGGGCGGCCGTGGCGAGCGGGACGTGCGTCTTGTTGGGGGAGGCGATGACGATCAGGTCGGGGGCGGGGCTCTGGGCGAGCAGTTCGTCGGCGGTGGCGGCGATCCGGACGTCCGGGTGGGCCTCGCGAACCTGGGCGGCGCGGCCCGGGTCGGAGGTGACGACGGTGTCGAGGACCAGGCCCTCGGTCGCGGAGACGAGCGGGGCGTGGAAGACGGAACCGGCCAGGCCGTAGCCGACGAGTCCGACGCGGAGGGGGGAGGCGGGGGCGGTGGCGTTCATGGTGACCACTTTGGCAACACTGTTGCTTAAGTGCAAGGAGGGTGGACAATGGCCAGGTGGACAGGGGTAGCAGGGGTGAGGTCAGTGGTGGCAGCGGTGTGAATCTGCCGGTGCTGCGGGGGCACAACGACGCGCTGGTACTGGACCTCCTGCGCGGAGCCGGCCCCGCCGGGCTCGGCCGCGGTGACCTCGCCGCGCGTACGGGGCTCACCCCGCAGGCGGTCAGCAAGATCGCCGCGCGGCTCCGGGGCGAGGGCCTGGTGGCCGACGCCGGCCGCGAGGCCTCGACGGGAGGCAAGCCGCGCACGCTGCTGAGGCTGGTACCGGAGGCGCGGCACGCGGTCGGGGTGCACCTGGACCGCGACGAGCTCACGGCGGTACGGGTCGACCTGGCGGGCCGCGTCGTCGCCGACGGGCACGGCCCGCTGGACTTCGGGGCCGGTCCGGAGGCGGTGGTCGAGGAGGCGGTACGGGCGGTCGCGCGGGTGTGCGGCGGCGGCGATGCGGGGCGGCGGGTCCTCGGTGTGGGGGTGGCCGCGCCGGGGCCGCTGGACTGGCGGACCGGGGTGCTGGGGAGGGTGACGGGGTTCCCGGAATGGGAGGGATTCCCGTTGCGAGAGGTGCTGGAGGGGCGGTTGGGGCTTCCTGTGCGGGTGGACAAGGACACCAACGCGGCGGTCGCGGCGGGGGCGGGCGGCTTCGGGGAGGCCGTGGCGTACGTGCACGTGGGCACCGGACTGGGGGCGGGACTCCGGCTGGCCGGCGGCGGCGAGGTCTACCGGGGGCGGCGCTCGGCGGCCGGGGAGTTCGGACACCAGGTGCTGCGACTGGACGGGCCGGCCTGCCGGTGCGGGGGGCGCGGGTGCGCGGAGGTGCTGTGCCTGGACGCGGTGGCGGCGGGCCGGCTGGAGGAAGCGGCCCGGATCGTGGGGGAGGCGGCGGCGAACCTGGTCGCACTGCTCGACGTGGACCGGGTGGTGCTCGGGGGGCGGGTGGTGGCGGCTGCGCCGGGGGTGTTCCTGGAGGGGGTGCGGGGGGTTCTGGGGGTGCGGGCCTTCGTGGGGGGTGCGGTGAGGGTGGAACTCGCGGAGGGGGGAGTGGCGGAGGGGGCGGCGGAGCTGGTACTCGGCCCCCTGTTCGGGCGGGGGGAGTAGGGCCATTGCGCCGAGGGGGCGCAGCCCCTGGCCCCGGCCTGGCCCCGGGCTGGCCCCTGACCCCTGACCCCGGCTTGGCCCCTGACCCCGGTCAGTGCCCTGGCCTCGGGTCACGTGTGCGCCGAATGGGGGGAAATGGGGAGAGGTGGGGCGTGGTGCTGGACAGGGGGATCGGTGGGCGTGGGAGGGTGCGGGCAGGGCCGGAGTGATTGTCGGCTTGTCCGGCAATCGTTTAATGGGCCGGTCTGGTCTGGTCCGGTCCGGTCCGGTCTGGTCTTGTTTCTCTGTTCTGTCTCCGTTCTGGTGTCGGCGAGTAGGGGTTCTTCATGCGACTGCGCAAAGCCCTCGCCCTCGCAGCCGTCTTCATGGCCGCCACCGCCCCCGCCGTGACCAGCGCGTCCGCGGACATCGGCAACGGCGGCGGAGCGCGCCCCGCGCCCGCGTTGCCCTCGCGGGTGGAGGCCAGCTGCGGTGACGGGAAGAGCACGCAGTTCCCCATCGGTGCCCGTATCCGCGGTGGACCGGCCGTGTACCGGACCGGCGGTGCGGCGCAGACCTGGTACCTCGACCTCACCAACACCACCACGACCCAGTGCACGGCCATCCACCCCGTGGTGGTCTTCACCGACCCGGCCCACGCCCTGCGCCCCGCGCATTTCCGGATGGAGTTCGACGCGCCCGGCCATGTCCTCCCCGTCACTCTGGAGCGCACCGACCGGGACGAGATCGTCGCCGTCTTCGACGGTGGCGACGCGTTCTCCGGCTTCACCATCGGCCCCGGCGGGTCGGTGACCGTCACCGTCCGGCTCGCCTTCGCCCCCGACGCCCCGCGCGGCGAAGCCGTCGCCGACGCGGCGCTGGTGCAGCGCAAGGGCGATGACGGGGACTGGATCGGGGAGGCGGGCGGCTACCGGTTCGAGGTGCAGGGCCCGGGCACGGACACGGGCACCGGCACCGACACGGAGACCGGCGAGGCCGGAGCGCTGGCCGAGACCGGCCGCACCCCGTCGGCCTGGGCGTACGGGGCCGGCGCCGCGGCCGCCCTGGCCGGTGGCGGCGGACTCCTGCTCGGGGCCCGCCGGCTGCGCAAGGGCCAAGGCCCGCAGACCCCGTAGGCCCGTAGCCCCCGTAAGCCCGTAGCCCCCGTAAGCCCGCAGACCCCGTAGCCCCCGTAAGCCCGTAGCCCCCGTGAGCCCGCAGACCCCGCAGACCCCGTAGGCCCGTAGCCCCCCTGCCCCCGCCGCCCCGCCTGGCCCCCCGCCCCGCCCAAGTCGCCGCGTAGAGTCCGAGGGTGGAAGAACCGACCGCCTACGCGCACCACCACCAGCCCGGCCTGCCCGTCCGCTCCGGCATCCCCGAGCACGGCCGCATCCCCAAGTACTACGCCGTCAAGGCCCGCATCGCCGGGCTGCTCGACGAGCTCGGCGAGGGAGGGCTGCTCCCCACCGAGCGGGATCTCGCCGAGCAGTACGAGGTCTCCCGCGAGACCGTCCGCCAGGCCCTGCGCGAGCTGCTGCTGGAGGGCCGGCTGCGCCGCTCCGGCCGGGGGACCGTCGCCGCCGGGCCCAAGCTCGAACAACCCCTCTCGCTGGCGAGTTACACCGAGGGCGTGCGCCGCCAGGGACGCACCCCGGGGCGCCACCTGATCGGCCTGGAACGCTTCCCCTGCCCGGCCCCCGTGGCCCCCGGCATCGGCGCCGAGCCGGGGGAGCCGGTCTGGCACCTGGAGCGGGTGCTGCTCGCCGACGAGGAGCGGGTCGGGCTGGAGAGCACGTACGTCCGGGTCGCCCGCGCGCCCCGCCTCGACGTCGATTTCCAGCCGGACTCCTCCTTCTACGGGTACCTCCACGACAGTCTCGGGATCTCCTTCGGTGACGCCGACGAAAAGCTGGAAACGGTCCTGGCCACCCCCCGCGAAGCCCTGCTGATCGGCACCCCGCCCGCGCTCCCGATGCTGCTCATCCACCGCTTCTCCCGGGATCGGGACGGCAGGCCGCTGGAGCGGGTGCGTTCTCTCTACCGTGGTGACCGGTTCAGCTTCACGACCCACCTGCAGCCCGAATAGCCTCTGCCCGGACCCCTGTATGGGAGGAAAAAGGACGAAGTCATATCACAGAATGGTAACGGGTCTAGTCCAAGCGTCGGAGGCTGTTCACCGGAGCGTCGCCCGGGGGATCCTCCGAGGTCACGGGCCGCCGCCACCTTGGAGCACGTGAGAGTCATAGTCGTCGGAGGCGGCGTGGTAGGCACCATGCACGCCTGGCAAGCAGTGGAACGCGGCCACGAGGTCGTCCAGATCGAGCGAGAAGCGGAGGCCCGCGGCGCGTCCTTGCGCAATTTCGGCCAGATCTGGGTCAGCGGCCGGGCCGGGGGCGAGGAGCTCGACACCGCCCTGCGGGCCCGCGAGCTGTGGGAGGCGATCGGCGAACGGGTGCCCGGCCTGGGCTTCCGCGCCATCGGCTCCCTGACCCCGGTGCGCAACTCCCGCGAGTACGCCGTCGCCGAGGCCGCCGTGGCCCGCCCCGACGCCGCCGCCCGTGGCTACAAGCTGGTCACCGCCGAGGAGGCCCGGGCGATCAACCCCGCCCTGCGCGGCGCGTTCGAGGCCGCCCTGTGGTGCGAGCGGGACGCCGCCGTGGAGCCGCGCACCGCACAGCTCCACCTGCGCGAAGCCCTCAAGGCCTCCGGCCGCTACACCTTCCTCCCGGGGCGGGAAGTGCGCGAGGTCACCGGCCCCGGCGCCGTCCGCGACGACCACGGCGACGTCCACCGGGGCGACGCGGTCGTCCTGGCCACCGGCGCCTGGCTCTCCGGCCTGGTCCGCGAACTGGTCCCCGAGCTGCCCGTGCGCCGCGTCCGGCTGCAGATGATGCAGACCGCCCCGCTCGGCGAGATCCTGACGACCTCGGTCGCCGACGCCGACAGCTTCCGCTACTACCCCGCCTACAAGAGCGCCGCCCTCGACGAGCTCAACGCCGAGCAGGCCCAGGCGCCGATCGCCGCCGCGCACAAGATGCAGCTCCTGATGGTGCAGCGGCAGGACGGCGGACTGACCATCGGCGACACCCACGAGTACGAGCACCCCTTCGCGTTCGACACCCTCGAAGACCCGTACACGCACCTCACCGAGGTCGTCGAGTCCTTCCTGGGCCGCCCGCTGCCGCAGATCAGGCACCGCTGGGCGGGCGTGTACGCGCAGTGCACCGACACCACCCGCGTCATCCACCGCCAGCAGGTGGCC
The DNA here is from genome assembly GCF_053593795.1 of Streptomyces sp. NPDC002104. Taxonomy (NCBI): domain Bacteria; kingdom Bacillati; phylum Actinomycetota; class Actinomycetes; order Kitasatosporales; family Streptomycetaceae; genus Streptomyces; species Streptomyces sp. NPDC002104. The sequence continues at coordinate 155,042 of NZ_JBSFDF010000006.1, forward strand.
GACGGCGTCTGGCTGGTGACCGGGCCCGGCGGCCGGGGCATGACGTGCTCGCCCGCCATAGCCGAAACCACCGCGAACGAACTGGGCTGGTAAGCACCATGACCGACACCAACACCAACACTGACATCAACGCCGACACCGACACCGACGCCGACATCAACGCCAACACCCCCCACGGCGAAGCCCGTCTGCTGATCGTCCTCGACATGGCCGGCACCACCGTCGCCGACGGCGGCCTCGTCGAGCGCGCCTTCGAGCGGGCCGCCGAACGCCTCGGCGTCGAGCCGGGCAGCGCCGACCACGCCGCGAAGCTCCAGTACGTCCGCGACACCATGGGCGAGTCGAAGATCTCGGTCTTCCGCCACCTCTTCGGCGCCGAGGACCTCGCCCAGCGCGCCAACTCCGCCTTCGAGCAGGCCTACGGGGAACTCGTGGACGGCGGCCTCATCGCCCCGATCCCCGGCGCCCGCGAGGCCGTCGAAAAGCTCCGCGCCGACGGCCGCACCGTGGTCCTGACCACCGGCTTCGCCCGCGTCACCCAGGACGCCATCCTCGACGCCCTCGGCTGGCAGGGCCTGGCCGACCTCACCCTGTGCCCCGCCGACGCGGGCGGCCGCGGCCGGCCCTACCCGGACATGGTGCTGGCCGCCTTCCTGCGCACCGGCGCCGTGGCCGACGTACGCGACACCGTGGTCGCCGGCGACACGGCGTACGACATGCTCAGCGGCGTCCGCGCCGGCGCCGGGACCGTGGCGGGCGTCCTCACCGGCGCCCACGACCGCGCGGCCCTGACCGCACACGGCGCCACCCACGTCCTCGGCTCCATCGCCGAACTGCCCGCGCTGCTCGGAGCGGCCGGGGAGCCCGGCGCGTGAGCGGCATCCGCTTCGACTCCGTCTCGGTCGCCTACGGCGCCGCCACCGTCCTGGACTCCCTCGACCTGACCGTCGAGCCCGGCGAGGTCATGGCGCTGCTCGGCCCCTCCGGCTCGGGCAAGACCACGGCCCTGCGCGCGGTGGCCGGCTTCGTCCGGCCCGCCTCGGGCCGGATCCTGATCGGCGGCCGGGACGTCACCGCGCTCCCGCCGCACAAGCGCGGCATCGGCATGGTCGTCCAGCAGTACGCGCTCTTCCCGCACATGCGCGTCGCCGACAACGTCGCCTTCGGCCTGCGGGCGCAGAAGGCGCCCAAGGCGGACATCCCCGGCCGCGTCGCCGAGGCCCTGGAGATGACCGGGATGGCGGCCTACGCCCAGCGCTACCCCCGCGAGCTCTCCGGCGGACAGCAGCAGCGCGTGGCCATCGCCCGCGCCCTCGCCATCCGCCCCGGGGTCCTCCTCCTGGACGAGCCGCTGTCCGCGCTCGACGCGCAGCTGCGCTCCGGGATGCTCGCCGAGCTGGCCCGGCTGCACCGCGAACTCCCCGACGTGTCCATCCTCTACGTCACCCACGACCAGGTCGAGGCCCTCACCCTGGCCGACCGCATCGCCGTCATGGACCAGGCCCGCCTCCAGGACTGCGGCACCCCGCAGGAGCTGTACCGGGCCCCGCGCACCGAGTTCACGGCCTCCTTCGTCGGCAACGCCAACCTGCTGCCCGTCACCGTCGCCGACGGGGGCGCGCTCTTCGCCGGCCACCCCCTCGCCCTCGACCCCGGCCGCGCGGCCGTCGGCGCCACCGCCACCCTGTGCGTCCGCCCGCACCTGCTCGGCCTCGGCGCCGGCCCCAACGCGCTGAGCGGGACCATCACCGAGGTGCAGTGGCGCGGTTCGACCCACCGGCTCTACGTGGACATCGAGGGCCACCGGGTCAAGGCGGACCTGCCCGAACTGCGCGAGACCCCGGCGCTGGGCGACCAGGTCACCCTGCACTTCGAGCCGCGGGACGCGGTGCTGCTGGCCGCAGGGGTCTCCGATGCCTGAGGCCACGCACCGCCGCACCCCCGACCCCGGACCGGCCCCCACCGACCCCGGCCCCGCCCCCGCATCCACCCCCGCCCCCGCATCCACCCCCGCCCCCGACCCCGCATCCACCCCCGACCCCGGACCGGCCCCCACCGACCCCGAAGCCGCGGTCATACCCCACCAGCCCGTACGAGGCCCTGCCCCCGGCCCGCCCGAAAGCCCGGCCGGAGCCCCCGACGGCTTCGCGGAGAAGGCCGCCGCCGCGCCCCGTAGCGTGCCCGGCTGGCTGTGGACCGTGCCCCCCGTCGCCGTCCTCGCGGCGATCTTCCTCTACCCCCTCGCGCTGGTCGTCCAGCAGTCGCTGTCCCCCGAGAACGGGGGCGGGGCCTTCGACACCTACGCCTCCGTCTTCGCCTCGCACTCCTTCCGCGAAGCGCTCGGCACCACGGTCTGGCTCGCGGTCGGCGCCACCGTCGGCTGCCTGGTCCTCGGCTTCGCGCTCGCGCTGGTCATCGCCTTCGTCCCGTTCCCCGGGGCCCGCGCCGTCGCCAAGTTCATCGACGTCTTCCTCTCCTTCCCCTCCTTCCTCATCACCCTCGCCCTCCTCTTCATCTACGGCACGGTCGGCATGGCCAACGGCCTGTGGACCGAAGGGTTCGGCGCCGCCGAGGGCCCCTTCCACTTCCTGACCACCCCCTGGGGCGTCCTCCTCGCGGAGATCACCTACTTCACGCCCTTCGTGATGCGCCCGCTGCTCGCCGCCTTCTCCCAACTGGACACCGCCCAGCTGGAAGTGGCCTCCTCGCTCGGCGCGAAGCCCGGCCGCATCGTCCGCCGGGTGATCCTCCCCGAATCCCTCCCGGCCCTCGCCGCCGGCGGCAGCCTCGTCCTGGTCATGTGCCTCAACGAGTTCGGGATCGTCCTGTTCACCGGAGCCAAGGACGTCACCACGCTCCCGATGCTCATCTACGGCAAGGCGATCCTCGAATCCGACTACGCCGCCGCCTGCGTGGTCGCCGTCGTCAACATCGTGATCTCCGTCGGCCTGTTCGGCCTCTACCGGGTGGTGAGCAAGCGTGCTGGTGCATAGCAAGAGCGGCCGCTGGGCCGCCTGGAGCCTCTTCGGCATCCTCTTCCTGCCCCTCTTCGCCCTGCCCCTGCTCGTCGTGGTGGCCGCGTCCTTCTCGACGCACTGGTCCGGGGCCTTCCCCTCCGGTCCCACCACCGAGAACTACGCGGCGGCCGTCCGGGGCGAATCCCTCCAGGCGCTGACCACCTCGCTGATCACCGCCCTGGTCGCCAGCCTGACCGCGCTCACCGTCGGCACCTGGGCCGCGCTCGCCGCGGCACGCCTGAAGAAGCGCGGCAAGAGCGCACTGGACGCGCTGTTCATGCTGCCGGTCGCCGTGCCGTCCGTGGTCGTCGGCCTCGCCGTGCTCGTCGCCTTCAGCAAGCCGCCGCTGCTCCTCAACGGCACCAGCTCGATCGTGATCCTGGCGCACACGATTCTTGTCACGGCGTTCGCCCACCAGTCGGTTTCGGCTGCCATCGTGCGTCTCGACCCCGCGTACGAGCAGGCGGCGGCCTCCCTGGGCGCCCGCCCCGCGTACGTGCTGTGGCGGGTCAAGCTCCCCCTCCTGCTGCCCTCGCTCACCGCGGCGGCCGGGCTCTGCTTCGCCCTGTCCATGGGCGAGCTGAGCGCCACGATGATGCTCTACCCGCCGGACTGGATGCCCCTCCCGGTCCGCATCTTCACCGCGACCGACCGCGGTTCGCTCTTCAGCGGATCCGCCGTCGCCGTGGTCCTCATGGCCACCACCCTGCTGGTCCTGCTGGCCGTCTCCCGCGTCCGCACCAGGGCCACGTACCGCTAGATCCGCACTGTCGCACCCCACTGCCGCCCCCCACTGCCGCACCCCGCTGAATCCCCTGCTGACTCCCTTTCCCCGTAAGGAAGTTCCATGCCCAGCACCAGACTCCTGCGCATCACCACCGCCGTCACCGGCAGCCTCGCCCTCGCCGCCGGCCTCACCGCCTGCGGTGGTTCCTCCTCCGCCGACTCCAAGGACGGCGGCGAGAAGGTCGTCACCGTCTACAGCGCCGACGGCCTCAAGGGCGAGAAGGGCGACGGCTGGTACGACAAGGTCTTCGCCGACTTCACGAAGAAGACCGGCATCGAGGTCAAGTACGTGGAGGGCGGCTCGGGCGAGATGGTGCAGCGCGCCGTCCGCGAGAAGACCAACACGCAGGCCGACCTCCTGATCACGCTGCCCCCGTTCATCCAGCAGGCCGACGGCAAGGGCCTCCTCCAGGCCTACACCCCGCAGGGCGCCGACAAGGTCAACGGGGCGGACAAGTCCTCCGAGGGCAAGTGGACCTCGGTCGTCAACAACTACTTCGGCTTCGTCTACAACAAGAAGGAGCTGCCGGCCGCCCCCAAGACCTGGGAGGAGCTGCTGGACGCCAAGTACAAGGGCAAGCTCCAGTACTCCACCCCGGGCGTCGCGGGCGACGGCACCGCCGTGCTCATCAAGGCGATGCACGACTTCGGCGGCAAGGACCAGGCCAACGAGTACCTGAAGAAGCTCCAGGCCAACAACGTCGGCCCGTCCTCCTCCACCAGCAAGCTCGCGCCGAAGACCGACAAGGGCGAGCTGCTCGTCGCCAACGGCGACGTCCAGATGAACTTCGCGCAGTCCAAGTCCATGCCGAACCTCGGCATCTGGTTCCCCGCCAAGGACGGCGGCAAGCCCACCACCTTCTCCCTCCCGTACGCGGCCGGCCTCGTCGCCAAGGCCCCGCACACCGAGAACGGCAAGAAGCTCCTCGACTACCTGCTCAGCGAGGACGCGCAGAAGCTGGTCAGCGGCATCGGCGGCGGCTTCCCGGCCCGCACGGACGTCAAGCCCACCGACGCCAACGCCGTCGAGCTCACCAAGCTCATGACCGGGGTCGAGATCTTCGAGCCGGACTGGGCCGACATCGACAAGAACCTCACCGGCTACGTCGACGCGTGGAAGTCGGCCACCGGAAGCTGACTGGTCGCCTCCCGGTCACCCACGACCGGGATAGTGACGTCTGGATAACGGGTCTGGACCGAGCCTCGCCCTCGGTCCGGACCCGCCGCACGCCCGCACGACCCGCATGACCCGCACGCCCCGTACGACCGCACGACCCGCACGCTCCGTACGACCGCACGCCCCGTACGTCCCCTGCGCCTTCCCCACGATTACTCCCGGAGGAGTACGTGCCCACTGTCCTGTCCGGACGGACCCTCGCCGTGGCGGCCACCGCCACCGCCCTGCTCGCCACCGGCCTCGCCGCCCACGCCGCGACCGCCGACGAAGCCGGCGCCGCCGCCGTCACGAACAAGGTCCTGGTCATCGGCATCGACGGCACGGTCCTGGACCGCGTCAAGGCCGCCAACGCCCCCAACCTGAACGGCCTGATGGCCCAGGGGCTGACCGCCCGCAGCACCCTGTACGCCAACCCGATGGCCGCCACCTCCTCGGGCCCCGGATGGTCCACGATCGCCACCGGCGTCTGGCCCGACAAGCACGGGGTGAAGGACAACTCCTTCACCGGCAAGAACTACACGGCCTACCCGGACTTCCTGACCCGCATCGAGAACGCCAAGCCGGCGCTCAACACCTATGCGGCCGCCGACTGGGAGCCCATCACCTCCACCGACCAGAACGGCCCGATCTTCTCGGCCAAGGTCGACAAGCGCCTCTCCCTCAAGGGCGACCGCGACGGCTACGGCAGCGAGGACCCGAAGATCGCCGCGGCGGCCTCCGCCGAGCTCCGCGACCAGAACCCCGACGCCGCCTTCGTCTACTTCGGCGAGATCGACCACGCGGGCCACTCCTCCGGCGCCGCGAGCCAGGAGTACCTGAACACCATCGCCCGCGTCGACACGCTGGTCGGCCAGCTCCTCACCGCCGTCCAGGCCCGCCCGACCTACGGCCAGGAGAACTGGAAGGTCCTGGTCACCACCGACCACGGTCACACCGACGCGGGCGGCCACGGCGGCTCCACCATCCAGGAGCGCGGCACCTTCGTCATCGCCAAGGGAGCCGGAATCCCCGCCGGTTCGGTGCGCAGCGACGTGAAGCTCGTCGACGTGGCGGCGACCGCGCTCGCCCAGGTCGGGGTCAATCCCGGCTCCGCGATCGACGGCATCCCGCTGGACGCCCCGGACGACAACGACCCCTTCGACACCCTGCGCCCCAACCTCCAGGCGCGCGTGGACGAGACGGGCATCCCGGCCGCCACGAAGGGCTTCACGCACACCCCGCCGGCCGGCTGGTCGGTCGACAACTCCAAGATGGGCACGGGCGGTGTCACCGAGTGGGCCGGGTGGGCCTTCGCGACCGACGAGTTCTGGAGCCAGTCCCAGCGCGACCAGTGGCGCGAGCTGAACGTCCGCTCCCGTGACGTGTTCGCCGTCGCCGACTCCGACGAGTGGGACGACAAGAGCCACACCGGCTCCTACGACTCCACCCTGGCCACCCCCAAGTGGGCGGTCACCGGCGGCTCCACGCGCACCCTGACCTTCCAGACGCACTACCACCACGAGGCCGGCCAGACCGCCCAGGTCCTGGTCTCCTACAACGGCGGCACGGCGTCGGTCGTCAAGAGCTACACCGCCGACGCGGTGGCCCGCTCCGAGTCGATCGCGCTCCAGGTCCCGGCCGGCGCCACCGACGTCCAGGTCCGCTTCCGCTACGCGGGCAGCAACAACTGGTACTGGACCGTCGACAACGTCAAGCTCGGCTGACGGGACCTTCGTACCCACCCGTTCCGCCGGCCCCGTTCCCTCACCCCGTTCAGCCCTCCGGTCCGGGCCGTGGACGCCCACCGCGTCCGCGGTCCGGCCCGGATAAGGTGGTAGAGACCAGAGGTCACAGAGGTCAGACGCCACCGAGAGCGGAGAACAGTCCAGTGGCAGAGCGCAAGCCGATCGAATCCTGGCTCACCGACATGGACGGGGTCCTCATCCACGAGGGCACCCCGATCCCCGGCGCCGACGCCTTCATCAACCGGCTGCGCGAGTCCGGCAAGCCTTTCCTCGTGCTGACGAACAACTCCATCTACACCCCGCGCGACCTCCAGGCCCGCCTGAGCCGGATGGGCCTGTCCGTCCCGGTGGAGAACATCTGGACCTCGGCCCTGGCCACCGCGAAGTTCCTCGACGACCAGCGCCCGGGCGGCACCGCGTACGTCATCGGCGAGGCCGGTCTGACCACCGCCCTGCACGACATCGGCTACGTCCTGACCGACCACGAACCGGACTACGTGGTCCTGGGCGAGACCCGGACGTACAGCTTCGAGGCCATGACCAAGGCGGTCCGCCTGATCAACGCGGGCGCCCGCTTCATCTGCACCAACCCGGACGAGACCGGCCCCTCCACCGAGGGCCCGCTGCCCGCCACGGGCGCCGTCGCCGCGCTGATCACCAAGGCGACCGGCAAGCAGCCGTACTTCGCCGGCAAGCCCAATCCGCTGATGATGCGCACCGGCCTGAACGCCATCGGCGCGCACTCCCACAGCAGCGCGATGATCGGCGACCGGATGGACACCGACATCCTGGCCGGGCTGGAGGCGGGCATGCAGACCTTCCTCGTGCTGACCGGCCTGACGTCCGTCGAGGACACCGAGAAGTTCCCCTACCGGCCGACCCACACCTTCGACTCCATCGCCGATCTGGTCGATCTGGTTTAGGTCGTACGGCTGACACGTACGGGCCAAGCGGGCGCCGCTCCGGATGCGGAGCGGCGCGCCGCGCGTGAATCTCCTTGTTGAGGAGGTTCACCATGCGCAGTGATTTGATCGCTCTCCGTGTCACCGGGGTGGCCGTCGCCCTGACGGCCCTGTCCGCCGTGACCGCACCCTTCGCCTTCGCGGGGGAGGACGACTGGAACCGGGAACGCGGCAGCGTCTCGGCCGACCCCAACCCGGCCGAGCCCGGGGCGCAGGTCAAACTGCGCGTCCGCGGCTGCGAGGAGGACTGGGCCGTCGCCTCGTCCGTCGCCTTCGTCTCCGAGGTCCGCCTCTCCACCGGCCGCGACGACCGCCGGACGCTGTGGGGCGACGCGATGATCCGCTCCTGGGCCGAGCCCGGCCGCCACGACATCAAGATCAAGTGCGGTGGCCGCGGCGGCGAACGCGAGTGGGGCACGATCGAGATCGAGCGCCGCCGCGAGCACCGCCCCGACCCCCACCACACACCCGTCTGGCCGGTCCACGCGGGCGGCGGCGGCATGTCCGAGGAGATCGCCGCGAAGTCGAAGGCGGCGGGCGCGGCGAATGCCGCGGACTCGGCCCAGCTCGCCGCGGCGGCGAAGAAGAGCCACGAGGGCCAGGGCCCGGGCCTGCCGCACACGGTGATCGGCGCCGTGCTCGCCGCCGCGGCCACCCTCGCGGTCGCCGGCCGTGCGCTGACCCTGCGCCGCCGCCGCAGCGGCGAGTGACCGGGTGATCGGGTGAGCGGCGAGCCGAGGAGCTCCGGCGGCTCCCGGGTGCTGACCTTCGCGGCCTGGTCGGTGCTGGTCCTGGGGCTGTGGCTGTGGGGCCGGGAGATCACCGGAGTGGCGATACCCCTGCCCGGGCAGGCCGGAGGACCGGCCGTCCCGGGACTGCCCGCGGCGCACACCCCGCTGGGGCCGGCCGCGCCCGCGCGGGTCGACGTACCGTCCCTGGGCGTCCAGGCCCCGGTGATCGTCCGGGACCTCGACGCGCAGGGGGCGATCGAACCGCCCCCGTACGAGAACCCGGGCACGGTCGGCTGGTGGCGCGGCGGCGCCCAGCCCGGCACGGCCGGGACCGCGCTGCTGGTCGGGCACGTGGACACGAAGTCGAAGCCGGCCGTGTTCTACGGCCTGAGCTCGGCGAAGACCGGCGGCAAGATCCGCGTGGTGCGGGCCGACGGCTCGGTGGCGGAGTTCACGATCGAGGACGTACGGGTCCACGAGCGCGCGGACTTCGATCCCGCGAAGGCGTACGGCCCCAGGGTCCGCGGCCGGGCCGAACTGCGGCTGGTCACCTGCGGCGGCACCTACGACAAGGCGGCCAAGGAGTACTCGGCGAACGTGGTCGTGTCGGCGTACCTGACGGGCGTCGGAGTCCGCCCGGGCACTGCGGTCTGACCCGGCGCGGCCGGCGCTGTCCGGCTCCGTCCGGGTGAAAACGAAGAAGCCCCTCGCAGCTTTCACTGCGAGGGGCTTCTCTGCGTCTGTGCGCCGCCAGGGACTCGAACCCCGGACCCGCTGATTAAGAGTCAGCTGCTCTAACCAACTGAGCTAGCGGCGCTTGGTGACAGGCAAAACTCTACCCCACCGCTGCGGGTGCTCGTGACAAGCCGCGCGCGTTCTGTCCGATTAACCCATGTTTGGGGGTTTTGTCGTGCACGATATGTCTGGGCCAGGCCGAATCTGATGCCCCGCCAGATGCGGTCCCGGCCGACCAGCGACGAGCAGGGGAGTGGACGGAACCGCATGACGATGCAGCCTCCGACGCATGTGTACGAAGTGACGCCGATGGCCGAGGCGATCCCGCCGATGCCACTGCCCTCCTTCGAGGAGTACGAACCCGCCGGCGACTGCCCGTGCCAGGGCTGCGCCCAGCGTCGCCGCGGGCTCGCGCGCGCCCGGGCCATACCGCTGCGCGACGGCGGACACCCCGCCGCGCGCGGAGCCCGCCGCGCACTGGTGCTGGCCACCGCCGCGGGGGTGGTCCTCGGCGGAGGCGGCGCGTCCGTGGCCGCGGCGGCCACGCCGGGCCCCGGCGGCCGGGCGGTCCTGGACGACCCGGGCCACGACCCGGGCCCGGGCACCCCCCAGGGCGGCCGGGCCCCGCTGCACGGGCCGAAGGGCGGCAAGGGCACCGCAGGGAAGCCGGCCGGTCAGCCGGGAGCACCCGCGGCGGTGCGGCGCACCGACCGGACCACGATCATCAACCGGGCGAAGCTGTGGCTGAACGCGCAGGTCCCGTACAGCATGGAGGAGTACTGGTCGGACGGGTACCGGCAGGACTGCTCCGGCTTCGTCTCGATGGCCTGGAACCTCGGCACGAACGAATGGACCGGCAGCCTCGACAAGTTCGCGACCCGGATCACGAAGGAGGAGCTGCTCCCCGGAGACATGCTGCTCTTCCACAACCCGGCCGACCCCAACAAGGGCTCGCACGTCGTGATCTTCGGCGGCTGGGTGGACGAGACGCGCACGCACTACGTCGCCTACGAGCAGACGCGCCCGACCACGCGGAAGCTCGCCACGCCCTACGGCTACTGGAACAACGCGACGAAGTACCTCCCGTACCGCTTCAACGGGGTGACCGGCGGAGTCGTTCCCGAGCCCCCGGTCACGGGCGAGCCGCCGGCGCCGGGCGGCGCGGGCGGAGTCTCGGCCACCTTCCCCGGAGCCTCGAAGTTCGGGCCGGGCGCGGACAACGCCTACGTCGCCCAGCTCGGCCGGATGCTGTCCGACCGGGGCGGGCTGCGCTTCTACCCGAAGGGCGTCGGCACGAAGTGGTCCGACGCCGACCGGCTGGCGACCGCGGCCTTCCAGCGCGCCCAGGGCTGGACGGGCGCCGACGCCGACGGCCTCCCGGGCGCGCACACCTGGCGGCTGCTCGCCCTGCACCAGGGCAAGGACATCCCGCCGACCACGGGCGCCGCACCGGGCCCGGCGGGCAAGCCCGCCTACCCGGGGGCGTCCTTCTTCCGGCCGGGCGCGTCCCACCCGGCCGTCACCGCCCTTGGCCGCCAGCTGGTGAAGAAGGGCTTCGGCAAGTACTACACGACCGGTCCGGGCCCCCGCTGGGGCGAGGCCGACCGCCGCAACGTCGAGGCGTTCCAGCGTGCCCAGGGCTGGCGCGGCGCCGAGGCCGACGGCTACCCGGGCCCGGAAACCTGGCGCCGGCTGTTCGCATGACGGAGGCAACGATGTACCCCACGCGCACGACATCGACCACAGGCACCTTCGAGATCCCCCCACACCCGCCCCTGCGGCCGGAACCCCCGCACCGGGAGGCCGTTGCCCCGACGGAGCCGCCCCCGGCGGGCCCCGCCCAGACGCCCCCGGCGGGAGCCACCCTGGCGACTCCGGGCGGCGCCACCCTGGCGGGAGCCGGCCCGGCCGGAGCCACCGTGGCGGGAACCGCCCCGGGTGGAACTGCTTTGGCCGGAGCCGCCCCGGGTGGGCCCGTTCAGGCGGGAGCTGCCTCGGCAGGAACTGGGCCGGTCGAAGCCACCCTGGCGGGAGCTGCCCTGGCGGGAGTAGCCCCGGGCGGAGCCGCCCTGGCCGGAGTCGGCCCGGCCGGAGCCACCGTGTCGGAAGTCGCCCCGGGCGGAACTGCCCTGGCGGGAGCCGCTCAGGCGGGAGCCGCCTCGGGTGGGCCCGTTCAGGCGGGAGCTGCCTCGGCAGGAGCTGGGCCGGTCGAAGCCACCCTGGCGGGAGCTGCCCTGGCGGGAGCCGGGCCCGGGGCTGCCGGGCCGGCAGCCTCCGGCCCCCGGTGGGCGGCACCGGCCGAGCCCGGCCGGGTGGTGGCGGCGCCGACCGTGTCCGCGTCGGGCGGCGCCGACCGGGACCAGGCCGTAGCCGCACCGGCTGCTGCCGCCCCGCGTTGGGCCGACCACGACCGGGCCGTCCCCGCGCCGGCCCCGGAGGGGCACGCAGCGGCCGAGGCCGGCACCGAGCGGACCGCGTCCGCGCAGCCCGCGCCCGCAGCGGTCGCCGCAGGGCGGGCAGGATTCGAAGTCGGTGCCGAGTACGGCTCGAACCCGTCGGGCGTGCATGCCGGGGCCGGCTCCGCGCCGGTCGCGGCGGGGCGGGTCTCCGCCGAGGCCGACGCCGGGCGGGGCGCGTACCTGTCGGCGTCGTCCGACCGGGCCGAGCCCCACGGGGCCACGTCCGCGCAGTCCGCGCCTGCGCCCGTCGCCGCAGGCTGGGCAGCGGCCGGGTCCGGTGCCGAACGGGAATCGCACGAGTCGGCCGCGGCAGGGGGCGTCCCCGCCGGGGCCGGTGCCGCCGCTGAGCGGGGTTCGGAGGCGTCGGCCGCGTCCGCGTCCGGCGCGGCAGGGTCGGCCTCGGCAGGGTGGTTCTCCGGCAGGGCCGGTGCCAGTCAGGGCGCAGACTTGTCGGCCGCGTCCGACCTGGCCTTGTCCGGGCGGGCGGCCGGCACCCAGGCCGCCGGTTGGGCAGCGGCCGGTGCCGCTACTGGGCGGGGTTCGGAGGCGTCGGTCGATGCCGACCGGGCGGCGTCCGTACCCGGCGCGGCAGGGTCGGCCTCGGCAGGAAGCGGCTCCGCCGCGGTCGGTGCCGGGCAGGGTGCAGACCTGTCGGCCGCGTCCGACCTGGCCTTGTCCGGGCGGGCGGCCGGCACGCGGGCCGCCGGTTGGGCGGGGGCCGGTGCCGCTACTGGGCGGGGTTCGGAGGCGTCGGTCGATGCCGACCGGGCGGCGTCCGTACCCGGCGCGGCAGGGTCGGCTTTGGCAGGAAGCGGCTCCGCCGTGGTGGGTGCTGGGCAGGTTGCAGATCTGGCGTTCTCGTCCGACGGGGTCTCGTCTGGGCAGGCCACCGGCACGCAGGCCGCCGTCACCCAGGCTGCCGGTTGGGCTGCGGCCGGTGCCGCTACTGGGCGGGGTTCGGAGGCGTCGGCCGACGCCGACCGGGTGGCAGCCCAGGCTTATGCCGGGCGGGGCTCGCACGTGTCGGCCTCCGCGGCCGAGCGAGTTGTGCACCCGTCGTCGGGGCCCGATAGGGAGGCGTCCGCGGTGGCCGTGACCGAGTGGGCTGCGCCCACCGGGTGGGCGGTTGCCGCCGAGGCGGCCGGGCCCGCGCGGGACGACACCGCGGTCCCGGGCGGGGGCGGTCGGGACGAGGACGGCCTCGTCGTCGTGGGCGCGGCGCGCAGCGACGTACCGGCGGCTCGGGCGCAGGCCGGGCCGGGGGTGGACATCCCGCACCCCCAGGACGAGGCGGCCCACACCGGGGCGACCACGCTGCGGCCGCGGAACCCCGACGCCGAAGCCGCCCGACCGCACCCGCAGGACGAGGCCTGGCCGCCGGCCGCTCCTCTCGGCACCGAGCACGCGCCGCGGCACGCGGGTCCGCCCGCCGCCTGGGACCTGCCGGGACAGGGCGGTTCGCCGGCCGAGCACGGCCGTGCGCCGCAGCACGCGGTCCCGGGCCCCGCCGCGGAGGCCGCCTACGCGGACCTGGACCTGGACCCGGACCTGGACCCGGACCCGGGCCTCGTACGGGACCTGTCCGAGCCGGGAGACGCCGTTCGCGACGGGCGGGAGCCGACCTGGTCCGTGCCCGCTCCTGGCCCCGCCGGCGACGCCGGGCCCGACCCGCAGCGCGCGACCGGCCACGGAGGCGTCCCCGGACCCGGGATCCCCGACGGCGCAGCCGGTACGGACGGGACAGGCGGTGCCGACATCGCCGATGTCGTCGCGCGGGCCGTCGCGCGGATCGGGGAGGACGACACGCAGGACCTGCCCCGGGTCGCCCCGCCGCGCGGAGCCGCGGTGACCGAGGTGCCGGTGCACCTGCCGTTCCGCGGCGCGAGCCGGCCGCAGCCGAAGCCCCAGCCGGGCCGGCGGGCTCCGGAGCCGAAGGCCAAGGCCGCCGTGACCCGCGCCGCCCCCGGACGCCGCGTGCCCCGGGGCGACGACCGGCTCCACGAGCACCGCGGCCCGGTGCTCCCGGGCTGGATCGCGGTGGCCGTCGGCGGCATCGCGCTCGCTGGCTGCGCCGTCGTGCTCTGGCGGGCCGGGGCCGTCCCCGACGCCCTCGCGCAGGCCTTCGGGGCGGAGCCCCGCCCGTACCGCGGGCTGCAGGCGCGGTTCTGGCCGCCGCTGGCCTTCCTCGGGGTCGTCGCCCTGCTCGCCCTCGGCGGTCTCGGCCGCGGCCGGGCCGGCCACGCCTGGGTGCTCACCCTCTTCGGCCGCTACCGCGGCACCGTCCGCCGCAGCGGCCTGACCTGGATCAGCCCCCTCCTGCTGCGGCGCCGGGTCGACGTCCGGCTGCGCCACTGGCGCAGTGACCCGATGCCCGCCGTGGACTCCGGCGGGCTCGCCCTCCAGGTCGTGGTCCAGGTGGTCTGGCAGGTCAAGGACACCGCCCGGGCGACCCTGGCCGTGGAGGACCACGTCGACTACCTCGCCGAGCAGGTCGAGTCGGCCATGGCCCGGGTCCTGTCCCAGCTCCCCGCCGACGCCTTCCACGAGGACGCCCCGACCCTGCGCGACGCCGAGGCCGTCGGCGACGCGCTGACCCGGATGCTGGCGGCCGAGACCGAGGCGGTCGGGGTGGAGGTGTTCTCGGCGCAGCCGACCCGGATCGAGTACGCCCCCGAGGTCGCGGACGCCATGCGCCGCCGCCGGGTCGCGGCGATCGACGCGAAGCACCGGGACACCGTGCTGACCTCGGTGGTCGACGCGGTGGACGACACGGTCCACCGCCTCACCTCGCGCGGGATCGTCGAGCTCGACGACTACGAGCGCAAGGCCCTCGTGAAGGACCTGACCGTCGCCTTCTACACGGGCCGCACGGAGTAGTCCCACCGGCCGGCACCGGCCCCATGGAGAACGGGTGGAATCCGGTTGGTCCGGACCACCCGTTCTTCCGTTGGTCTGGACAGGGCCAACTCCCGTCAATACTGTGGAACTTGGTCTAGACCTACACCAGAGCTCGTGAACGGGCCGTGCCGCCGAAACCGGTACGGCCCATCCCCACGCGTGCGCACGCTCTCTCCGGACATCCCCCCACGTTCAAGGAGCATCAGCCTCATGCGTTCCTTCCGCATGCCCAGAACCAAGCGGGCCGCCGCCACGGCCACCGCCACCACCGTCGGCCTCGGAGTCGTCGCCGCCCTCGCGCTCGTCACGGCCCCCACGGCCAGCAGCCACGGGTACACCGACACCCCGATCAGCCGCCAGAAGCTCTGTGCCAACAAGACCGTGTCCGACTGCGGCCCCATCCAGTGGGAGCCCCAGAGCGTCGAGGGCCTCAAGGGCTTCCCCGCGGCCGGTCCCGCCGACGGCAAAATATGTGCGGGCAACCACTCGGAGTTCGCGCAGCTCGACGACCCGCGCGGCGGCGCCTGGCCGGCCACCCCGGTGACCAGCGGGCAGAGCTACAGCTTCCGCTGGCAGTTCACCGCGAACCACTCCACCACCGACTTCCGGTACTACGTCACCAAGAACGGCTGGGACCCCACCAAGCCCCTGACCCGCGCCGCCCTCGACCCGCAGCCCTTCCTCACCGTCGCCTACAACGGCGCCCGCCCCGCCATGACCACCG
Source organism: Streptomyces sp. NPDC002104 (assembly GCF_053593795.1). Lineage (NCBI taxonomy): Bacteria > Bacillati > Actinomycetota > Actinomycetes > Kitasatosporales > Streptomycetaceae > Streptomyces > Streptomyces sp. NPDC002104. Next base: position 170,255 of record NZ_JBSFDF010000006.1, read on the forward strand.
TCCACCAGGGCACCATGCCGAGCGGCAAGACCGGCCGGCACATGATCCTCGCCGTGTGGACCGTCAACGACACCCCGATGGCCTTCTACTCCTGCTCCGACGTCCAGTTCTGATCGCCAAGGGCCGTCGCCACGTTCAATTCTGACGGAACGTCAGCTATCCTCCGGCGGCATGCGGCCAACGAGGACACCCGAAACCGTCGCGGAGCTCATCGCGAGCCAATGGGGCGACCACCGGCCCGGTCTGAAGTACGCCGACGGCGTCCTCAGTCACCACCGGACCGCCCGGGAGGCCGCGGCGCGCGCCGCGCTCCTCGTCGACCTGCTGCCACCGGGGGCGGAGCCGCACATCGGGGTGCTGCTCGACAACACCCCCGAGTTCCCGTTCTGGCTCGGCGCGGCGGCCCTCGCCGGGGCCGCCGTCGCCGGGATCAACCCCACCCGGCGCGGCCCCGAGCTGGCCCGCGACATCCTGCACACCGACTGCCGGATCCTGGTGACCGAGCGGGCCCACCTGCCGCTCCTGCGCGGCCTCGACCTGCCCGGCGTACGCCTCCTCGTCACGGACGGGGAGGAGGCCGACGAGTATGCGGCCCTGCTCGCCCCGTACGCCGGCGCGAAGCCCGGCGACGCGACGCTCGGCACCGGTCCGGACCCGTCCTCCCGGCTGCTCCTCTACTTCACCTCCGGCTCGACCGGCGCCCCCAAGGCCGCCATCTGCACCCAGGGCCGCCTGGCCGGCGCCGGAGCCTCGCTCGCACGTCACTTTTCGGTCACCCCGGACGACGTCCACTACATCTGCATGCCCCTCTTCCACGGCAACGCGGTGATCGCCGACTGGCTCCCCGCCCTCGCGGGCGGGGCCGCCGTGGCGCTGCGCCGCCGCTTCTCGGCCTCCGCGTTCCTGGACGACGTACGGGCCTACGAGGCGACGTACTTCACCTACGTAGGCCGGGCCGTGCAGTACCTCCTCGCCACCCCGCCCCGCCCGGACGACCGTACGCACACCCTGCGCCTGGGCTTCGGCACCGAGGCCGGCGCCGTCGACGCGGCACGCTTCGCCGAGCGCTTCGGGGTCCGCCTCGTCGAGGGCTACGGGGCCACCGAGGGCGGCGCCTCCGTCCAGCGCACCCCCGACACCCCGCCCGGCGCCCTGGGCCGGGCCGGCGCCGGCGACGACCTGGCCGTCATCGACCCGGAGACGGGCCGCGAGTGCCCGCCGGCCGAGCTCGACGCACGGGGCAGGCTCCTCAACGGCTCCGAGGCCATCGGCGAGCTGGTCAACAAGGGCCGCAGCCTCTTCGAGGGCTACTGGCGCAACCCCGGCGCGGAGGCCGCCCGCACCCGCGACGGCTGGTACTGGACCGGGGACCTCTTCTTCCGCGACCCCGACGGCTTCCTCTACTTCGCCGGCCGCACCGACGACCGGCTGCGCGTCGACAGCGAGAACCTGGCCGCCGCGGTGATCGAGAACATCCTGGCCCGCTGGACGAGGGCGGCCGCGGTGGCCGTGTACGCCGTACCGGACGAGGTGGCGGGCGACCAGGTCATGGCCGCCGTGGCCCTGCGCGAGGGGGCCGTCTTCTCCCCGCAGGGCTTCGCGTCCTTCCTCGCCGCCCAGCCCGACCTCGGCACGAAGATGGCCCCGCGCTACGTACGGGTCGTCGGCGCCATGCCGACCACGGCGACCAACAAGGTCCACCGGGTCTCCCTGCGAGCCGACGCCTTCCGGACCGCCGACCCGGTCTGGTGGCGGCCGCGCGGCGAGGACGCGTACCGGAGGCTGGAAGCGGCGGACCTGGAGGGGCTCCTCGCGGCCTACGAGGCCCAGGGGCGGGCCGATCTGCTGGGCCGCTGAGGGGGGCGCCGGAAGCGGTTTTGAGCACTCCGGAGGAGCAGGTAGTATTTTCTCTGTCAGCAGGCGCCGCTAGCTCAGTTGGTTAGAGCAGCTGACTCTTAATCAGCGGGTCCGGGGTTCGAGTCCCTGGCGGCGCACCTGTCCTTCGGGCGGTTTCCGGTTTCACCGGGAGCCGCCCGAAGTGTTTTCCGGGCCGGGCCGGGCCGGGCCGCAGGGCCTACGCGCCCGCCCCCGCCCCCGCCCCGCCCCCGCTCAGAGGGTGAGCGACAGCAGCAGCGGCGCGGCCTTGCGGTTCAGCACGTCGGCGGCGGCCCGCAGGCGGTGGGCGTGCTCCACGGGCAGCGACAGGGCCAGGCAGCCCACCGAGGCTCCCGCCGTGATCGGGACGGCCGCGCAGACCGTGCCGACGGCGTATTCCTGCAGGTCGAGCGTGGGCACCGTGGCCGGCTGACTGTCCAGCTTCGAGAACAGGATCCGCTCGTTCACGATGGTCTTCGACGTCAGCCGCGCGATCTTGTGCCGGGACAGGTGGTCGCGCCGTCCGTCCAGGTCGAGCTGGGTCAGCAGGCACTTGCCGACCGCGCTGGCGTGCGCCGCCGAGCGGAAGTCGACCCACTCGTGGACCTTGGGGGTGCGCGGGCTGTCCGCGAACTGGGTGATCCGGACCTCGCCGTCCACGTACCGGCTGATGTAGACCGCGGCGCCGACGGAGTCCCGCAGCCGGTCCAGGGTGTCCTGGAGTTTGTCCTGAAGTGCCTGCTGGCGGTCGACTCCGGAGCCGAGCAGCACGAGGGAGTCCCCGATGGCGTAGGCGCCGTCGGACACCTGCAGTACGTACCCCTCCCGGCGCAGCATGAGGAGCATGGGGGCGAGATGGACCGCGGGCAGGCCGGTCTCACGCGCGATCTGTACGTCGGTCACGCCGCCGGTATGGCGGGCGACCGTTTCGAGTACGCGCAGGGCGTACTGCACCGAGTGGAACGGCGCGGTCGGCTCGGGCTTCAGCGCCACGGTTTCCCCCTAGCAGGTTGTTACCGCTTGCTCTCACACGATAGCCATCAAGAGGCCCGTGTGGAGCGCCTGTTGAGGAGATTGATGGCTCGATTACGCCGCTCTGCCTGGATCTACTCCATTGGCATATGCCAAGGTCAAGGCCGGTGTCCGAGAGTGCCGGGAATGCCCGGACCCGCCGCGCGGTTCGGATTCTTCGTACGGACGAGGACGGACGGGCGAGCGGAGCGGGAGAGACGATGAGTGAGCTCAGTGATCTGGGAGGCGCGGGACGGCGGCCGGGCACCGACGGCCCGGAAGCCGCGACCGGAACCGGTGACGGAATCCGCGGCACGGCTCACGGCCGCGCGCCGGTGCCGCTCTCGGTGCTCGACCTCGTCACCGTGGGCGCCGGCAGCACCGCGTACGCCTCCCTGCGCACCAGCGTCGACATCGCCCGGCTTGCCGAATCCCGCGGCTACCACCGCCACTGGGTCGCCGAACACCACTCGATGCCCGGGGTCGCCAGTTCCTCCCCGGCCGTGATCCTGGCCCACCTCGCCGCCCACACCTCCCGGATCCGGCTCGGCTCGGGCGGGGTCATGCTGCCCAACCACGCCCCGCTCGCCGTCGCCGAGCAGTTCGGCACGCTGGAGGCCCTGGCCCCGGCCCGGATCGACCTCGGTCTCGGCCGCGCTCCCGGCACCGACGGGCAGACGGCCGCCGCCCTGCGCGGGCCCGGGCGCCGTGACGAGGCCGTGGACGAGTTCCCCCGGCAGCTCGCGGAGCTGATCCGCTTCCTCGACGACGACTTCCCCGACGGGCACCCGTACGCCCGCGTGCACGCCGTGCCGGGCCCCGTACAGGGCCCCGCCGGGCGGCCGCCCATCTGGCTGCTCGGCTCCTCCGGCTTCAGCGCCCGCCTCGCCGGCGGACTCGGGCTGCCCTTCGCCTACGCACACCACTTCTCCCCGGCCGGGACCCTGCCCGCCCTCGACCTCTACCGGCAGTCCTTCCGCCCCTCGGCGGTCCTGGACGCCCCGTACGCCGTCATCGGCGTCGCGGCCCTCGCCGCCGACACCGCCGAGGAGGCCCGCGCGCAGGTGCTGACCGGCGCGCTGTCCATGCTCCGGCTGCGCAGCGGACGCCCCGGGCTGGTCCCGACGCCCGAGGAGGCGGCGGCGTACCCGTACACGCCGCTGGAGCGGGAGTTCGTGGACGACCGCCTCGCGGGCGTGGTCCACGGCACCCCCGACGAGGTCACCACGGGCCTGGACGCCCTCGCGAAGCTGACCGGAGCGGACGAACTGATGCTCACGGCCAATGCCCACGACGGGGAGAGCCGTTTGCGCTCGTACGGACTGGTCGCGGACGCGTACGGCATGCCGCACCTCGGCGCCTGAGCCCGGGCGGCCGGCGGGTCAGGCCGGATGCAGCACCGCCGCGGCGATCTCGCGCACGCGGTCCAGGGTGATCCCGGTGCGCTGTTCGACGGCGAGGGGGTGGTCGGTGGGCTCCAGCTCGATGAAGGGCCGCCGGCCGGCCGCCCGGGTGTGGGCGTTGGTCTTCAGGTCGATGGTGCCCTCGGAGTAGAGAGCGAGTTCGGTGCTCAGCCAGCCGAAGTACGGCTTCGCGCCCGCGCGGCCCCCCGTGTTCCGCGCCTCGGCGGCGTGGGCGTAGTTCTCCCTGCTCAGGGAGACCCAGACGCCCCAGGAGAAGACGTCCCGGCTGCCGATCACGGGTATCTCGATCAGCCCCCTGATGAAGAAGTGCTGCCCCTTGATCACGCACTGGTCGGACGACAGCGTGCTGTCGGGATCGCTCTCGAAGGCGGGATCCCACGCGTCGGGGGCCATGGCCGAGTAGCTCAGGGGGAGTTCTGCGTGGTGGTCGCCGCAGCATGTGCAGGTGAAACCGGGATCGTTGGCCATGGCGCGAGCCTAGCGAGCACCCGCGCGGGGGAGGCCCGGGGCCCTGATCCGGAGTTTGGCTGGTTTGTTGCTGAAACCTTGCCGGAGGGTGAATGAAGGCAGCCTTAAGTCGCTCGTCACGATGGGTGGCGGGCGATTTCTGGTGGGGGTCCACCCCGCTGACGTGGGGTTCTGGCCGGTGAGTGGTCTAGTCCTTCTTTGGTCCAAACCATTGACTCGGGACCGGAGTGATCGCTATCACTATCCCCACCTGAAGTCTTGCCTTCCCCTCCCACCCCCCGGAGGCAGTTCATGCACATCCGTAAATCCCTCATCGCGGCCGCCGCCACGGCCGCGCTGGCCGGCGGCACGCTGGCCGCCTTCGCGGGACTCACCACAGCCTCGGCCGCCGAGGCCGGGACCACCGCGACGGCCGGCAACGTCAAGATCGCCTACTACGACCAGTGGTCCGTGTACGGGAACGCCTTCTACCCCAAGCACCTCGACACCCGTGGCATAGCGAGCAAGTTGGACGTCATCAACTACTCGTTCGGCAACATCCACCCCACCAACCTCACCTGTTTCGAGGCGAACAAGGCGGCGGGTGACGACAACAACCCCAACGCCGGTGACGGCGCGGGCGACTCGTACGCCGACTACCAGAAGTCCTTCAGCGCGGCCGACAGCGTCAGCGGCGTCGCCGACAAGTGGGACCAGCCGATCGTCGGTGTCTTCAACCAGTTCAAGCAGCTCAAGGCCAAGTACCCGAACCTGAAGATCAACATCTCGATCGGTGGCTGGAGCTACTCGAAGTACTTCAGCGACGCGGCCAAGACCGACGCCTCCCGCAAGAAGCTCGTCTCCTCCTGCATCGACCAGTACATCAAGGGCAACCTGCCCGTCGAGGGCGGCTACGGCGGCGCGGGCAGCGCGGCCGGCATCTTCGACGGCATCGACATCGACTGGGAGTACCCGGGCTCGTCCGGCGGCCACCTCGGCAACCACTACGCCCCCGAGGACAAGCAGAACTTCACGCTCCTGCTCAAGGAGTTCCGCCAGCAGCTCGACGCCTACGGCGCGGCCAACGGCGGCAAGAAGTACCTGCTGACCTCGGCCCTCCCGGCCGGCCAGGACAAGATCAAGTACATCGAGACGGACAAGATCGGCGCGTACCTCGACTACGCGAACATCATGACGTACGACATGCACGGCGCCTGGGACGCGGACGGTCCGACGTACCACCAGTCCCCGCTGCAGAACTCGGCGTCCGACCCGACCGACGCGATCGCCCCGGGCACGCAGAAGTACAGCATCAAGAACGCCATCGACTCCTGGATCGACGGCAACGCCGCCTACGGCATCACCGGCGGCTTCCCCGCCAACAAGCTGACCCTGGGCTACGAGTTCTACTACCGCGGCTGGAAGGGCGTGCAGCCCGGCACCACCAACGGTCTCGCCCAGCCCGCCACCCAGGCCTCCACGGCGCGTCCGACCAGCCAGCAGGCCGGCATCGCGCTCTACAAGGAGCTCGGCGGCATCGTCGACAACCCGGCGACCACCTTCTGGGACGACCAGGCCAAGGCCTCGTACTTCTTCAAGGACGGCGAGTTCTTCACCGGCCTCAACCAGAAGTCCATCCAGGCCCGGGTCGACTACGGCAAGCAGCGCGGCCTGGCCGGCGCGATGATGTACTCCCTGCTCGGCCTGGACGCCAACGCGACCCTGCTGAACCAGATCTCGGACTCCCTCGGCGGAACCACCCAGCCGCCGACCACCCCGCCGACCACGCCTCCGACCACCCCGCCCACGACGCCTCCGACGACCCCGCCGACCACGCCTCCGACGACGCCGCCCGCGGGCTGCACCGCTCCGGCCTACGTCGCGGGCACCGTCTACACCGGCGGCAGCGAGGTCTCGTACAACGGCCGCAAGTACAAGGCCCAGTGGTGGACGCAGAACGAGGTGCCCGGCACCACCGGTGAATGGGGTGTCTGGAAGGACCTCGGCGCCTGCTGATTCCCCCCACCCCGCGCCGAGCGGCCGGCAGCCCCCGCACTCCCCTCCCAGGGTGCGGGGGCTGTCGTGTTGTCAGCCCCGTCCGCACAGGGCGCGGTCGATGAGTCCGCGCACCGCGTCCTCCTGGCGGGCCGCGACCCCCGGGTCCGCGGAGCGGCTGTGCGCGGAGACCGTCACGGTGCGGCGCCCGTCCGTGGTCGTCGCCGCCTGGAGTTCGTATCCGAAGCCGTTTCCGCCGTGCCCGAGGTAGCCGCCGCCGCAGGACAGGGGCGTGAAGAACAGGCCCAGGCCGTCCCGGGTGCCCTCCGGGTGACCGCTGTCCGGCCCCACCGGCACGGTGTCGCGCATGGCGGCGAGTTCGGCGGGGGCCAGCAGTTCTCCCCGTGCCAGCGCGGCGAAGAAGCGGTTGAGATCGCGGGCCGTGCCGGTCATCGAGCCGTCGGCCCCGCTGTCGAAGGGGCGGTAGGGGATCGTGGTGTCGACCAGCGGGCCGTCCGGGGCGAACTGCTGGTAGTTGGCCGCGTGCGGACCCGGAAGGAACGGCGACGTGCCGGGGGTCGCGGTGTGCCGCAGGCCGAGCGGGCGCAGGATGCGGTCGTGGACCTCCTGCTCCCAGGTGTGGCCCGTGACCTTCTTGATGATCATCCCGGCGAGCACGTAGTTCGTGTTGGAGTACTCCCAGCGGGTGCCCGCCGGGAAGACGGGCTCGTGGCGCAGGGCCAGGGCCACCAGCTCCTCGGGCGAGTAGGCGCGCCACCGGTTGGCCAGGTAGGTCTCCGCGCTTGCCTCGGGGAAGACGTCGGAGATGTACTCGGGCAGGCCGCTGGTGTGCCGCAGCAGATCGCGCAGGGTGATGGTCCGGCCGTCGTTGCCGGCGCCGGTCACGACCCCGGGCAGCAGTTCCTCCACCGTCCGGTCGAGGGAGAGCCGCTTCTCGCCCACCAGTTGCAGCACGACGGTGGCGACGAACGTCTTGGTGGTACTGCCCAGCCGCAGGTACCCGTCCTGCGGAACCGGACGCCGCGTGTCCAGGTCCGCCACCCCGGAGCGGGCGGTGACCGTCCCCCGCGGGGTGTCCAGCCGGACCGCGACCCCGGTGACCCCGGTGTCCCGCAGGGCGTCGGCGTCACGCTGGAGGGACCGGGCCGCATCGGAGGGAGCCGGCGCGGCCGAGGCCGCGACGGGGGAGAGGGAGGAGACGGCCAGGGCCAGCACGGCAGTTGAGAGCCAGGAACGACGAGAGATCATGAACCGAGGCTAGGAACGGCCGGGGGCCGCCGGCCATCCGGCGCCCGCCCGCATGGGAAGGGGTGCCAGCCGGATGGACAGGGCACCGTTTGCCGGATTCCCCGTACCGGTACGTGCGGTGGTCGCTACGCTCGGCGACGAGATGGATCCGCACGCGTCCTCATGGGGGTGACCATTCCCGTGGTCAACGTCCGCGCTCTCGATCCCAGCGCCTCGCCGCTGGAGTACTACGCCTACGAGCTGTGCCGCCTGAGAGAGGCGGCCGGGCTGAAGCAGCAGCAACTGGGCGACATCATCTACTGCTCGGGCTCGCTGATCGGCATGATCGAGAACACGAAACGGGTGCCGACCCGGGACTTCTCGGAGCGGCTCGATGCTGCGCTGGGTACTGACGGGCACTTCTCCCGGCTGGTGGGGCTGGTCCTGCGGAGCCAACTGCCGCACTGGTTCCAGGCGTACGCGGAGATGGAGGTGCGGGCGACGCACATCTCCTCGTTCCAGCCGCAGTTGGTCTACGGACTCTTGCAGACCGAGGCGTACGCACGGGCAGTCCTGCTGGCAGGGTGGGGCGAGAAGCTCGACGAGGCAGTGGCCGCGAGGATGGAGCGGCAGCGCATTCTGCAAAGGGAGCGTCCGCCCCTTGTCTGGGTGATCCTGGACGAGGCGGTTCTACATCGGCCCTTCGGCGGCCACCGAACCATGCGGGAACAGCTGGACCGACTGCTGGAGTTCCAGCATCGGCGTGAAGTGGGGATCCAGATTCTCCCGTTCAGTGCCGGGCAACACCCCGCTACAGTCGGGGCGTTCAACGTCCTCCGGTTCGACCACGACCCGGATATCGTCTACGCCGAGAGCTATGACTCGGCCAATGTCACGGCGAATCCCGAAACGGCCGGAGACTGTGCTCATCGCTACGATCATCTACAGGCCGCAGCACTCTCCATTGAGGATTCGGCTGCATTGATCGCTCGCGTACGGGAGGAACGTTATGGGGACCATGCAGGACCTGACGGGCGCGAGGTGGCGTAAGTCCACTTACAGCGGTGGGACCGGCGGTGACTGCGTCGAGTGCGCCCCGCTCGGTAACGTCGCCTGGCGCAAGGCTTCGTACAGCGGATCCAACGGCGGCGACTGCGTCGAGATCGCCGCCCAGCCCTGCCGCGTGGCCGTCCGGGACTCCAAGAACCCCGACGGCCCCGCCTTCACCGTCGCCCCCGAGGCCTTCGGAGACTTCGTCCGGAGTCTCTGACCCGTCAGACCTCCGGATGCGGCGCGGGCCCCTCCGGCTGGGCGGGACCCGTGGCCGCCTGGCGGCTGATGATGGCGGCGATCGCCTCCGGGGGCACCGCCCGGGAGTACAGCCAGCCCTGGCCGGTGTCGCAGCCGACACGTCGCAGGCGGGCCGCCTGGCCGGCGGTCTCCACGCATTCGGCAGTCACCGTCAGGCCCAGCCGGTGCGCGAGCTGCACCAGTGCTTCGACGATGGTCTCGTCGGCCGGGTTCGGGTGGGAGCCCTCCTCGTAGCGGAAGCCGCGGACGAAGGAGCCGTCCAGTTTGAGGACGGAGACGGGCAGACGGCTGAGGTAGGCCAGGTTCGAGTAGCCGGTGCCGAAATCGTCGATGGCGATCCGCACCCCCATGTCGCTCAGCGCCTGGAGGGCCTGGAGGGGCCGGCCCGCCGAGCCCATGACGGCGGACTCCGTCAGTTCGAGCTGCAGGAGCTGGGGGGCCAGGCCGGTCTCCGCGAGGATCTCGGCCACGTCGCCGACCAGGTCGGAGTCCCAGACCTGGCGGACGGCCACGTTGACGGAGACGAAGACGGGGGAGTCGCTGGGCTGCTCGATCTGCCAGCGCCGGGCCTGCCGGCAGGCGGTCTGCAGGACCCAGCGGCCCAACTGGACGATGGAGCCGTCCTCTTCGGCAATTCCGATGAACCGATTCGGCGTCAGCAGGCCGAACTGCGGGTGGTTCCAGCGCACCAGGGCCTCCACCCCGCGCACCGCCCCGCTCTCCAGATCCACCAGCGGCTGGTACTCCACGGCGAACTCCCCGCGCTCCACGGCCGGCCGCAGCGTCGAGGACAGGGCCTGGCGGGTCATGCGGTGGGCGTTGCGCTCCGGGTCGAAGAGGGTCCAGCGGGCCTTGCCGTCGGCCTTGGCCCAGTAGAGCGTCGTGTCCGCGGCCTGCATCAGGCCGGTCGCCGAGGTCCCGGCGGCCGCCCGCTCCACCACCCCGATCGAGGCGGAGACCGAGAGCCGCTGGCCGGCCAGGTCGAAGGGCTCCTGGACGGCGGCCAGGACGCTGCGCGCCAGGTCCGCGAGCTGCTCGGTGCCGGTGGACTCCTCGACCAGCAGGGCGAACTCGTCGCCGCCGAGCCGGGCCACCAGGTGGCCGCCGGTGCGCCCGTAGCCGGACTGGTCGGCGCACTGGGTGAGCCGCTGGGCGACGGCGGTCAGCAGCCGGTCGCCGACCCGGTGGCCGAGGGTGTCGTTGACGGCCTTGAACCCGTCGAGGTCCAGGTAGCAGAGCCCGATCCGGCCCGTGCCGCTCTGCCCGTACGAGGAGGCCTCCAGGGCGGCGGAGAGCCGTTCGAAGAACAGCGCCCGGTTGGCGAGGCGGGTCACCGGATCGTGCATCTGGAGGTGGCGCAGCCGGGCCTGGAGGTCGCGCCGGTCGCTGATGTCGGCCACGGAGAGCAGCACGTCACCGGCGTCGGTGCCGGGGACGGGGCCGAGGGTGATCTCGGTCCACAGGGAGTGCCCGTCGGGGTGCTTGAGCCGGCGGGTGCAGCGGAGCCGGGCCTGCCGGCCGCGCAGCACCTCCTGGTAGGCGTGCCAGGTCCGGGCCTCGGAGGCCAGGTCGACCAGGTCGGCGGCGGACTGCCCGGCGAGGAGGTGCGGCTCGGAGCCGAGGAGCGCGGCGAGGGCCTGGTTGGCTCCGGCGATGTGGCCGGTGCGGTCGACGACGGCCATGGGGAGGTGGGCCGCGTTGAAGGCGGCCCGGTAGTCGGCCCGGTGATCCGCCTGGTGATCCGCCCGGTGGTCGTCGCGGTGGTCGTCGCGGTCCGGAGTTGCCGTCGCCGCCGGCGTCGCCGGGTGACGCTGCGTCATGGCCGGTCGGATGCCGTCGGCCGCCGAACCGGGTCCATCTGGGGTTCCGCTCACCGTTGGCTCCCGCAGTGCGTGTGAGTGTCCGTGCAGGAAAGTGTGCCGATCATAGAGGTTCCCGTACGGCCCTATCCAGCGGCGACGCCGTGCGGGACGCGGGAGTTCGGCGTGATGACGGTTCGTCGGCCTGACGGCGAATGATCGTTTCCGCGCGGCTGTGAGCATCCGGCGCCCACCGCTGACCCGACCTGATCGGTCGTGACTTTCCGTAGGCGCATGTGCGAAACCCGGCGTCACCGGCTTGCCCTAGTGCTCACTCGTGTGGGGCAGCGGAACAGGGCATTAGTAAGACAATCGCCCCAAGGTGGATGAAGAGGGACCAATCCACCACCGGAGGTCGATGTGCCGCGACAGCAGACACCCGGGGGAGTGGACCGCTCCCGCATGCGAACCACGGCGGCGGCGCTCACCTCCCTGACGGCGCTCGCCGCCATGTCGCTCGTCGCGGGACCCGCGGTCGCCGCCCCCGGAGCCGGACCCTGCGCGCTGACCCGTACCGCGGCGCACCACTCCCTGGGTCTGGACAGCTGGAACGGCGCCTACCCCAAGCCCGAGCGCACCCTCAACGCGGTCATGGTCTTCCTCTCCTTCCCCGATCACCGCACCACGCTCACCACCGAGGCGCTCACCGCCGACTACTTCCCGGCGACCAGCGAATTCTTCGAGCGGGCCTCCTACGGCCGCTTCCGGCTGGTCCCGCACCCGCAGAAGCGGTGGATCCAGATGCCGAAGCCTTCGGTCGCCTACGGGATACAGCGCGACTGGGCCCCGGCCGACCGGGCCGCCTACCTGCGCGACGCGGTGGCCGGAGCGGACCCGTCAGTGGACTTCAGCCAGTACGACGTCGTCTACTTCGTCGCCGACCCGGACGCGCCCGGAGTCGACTCCGACGCCACCAAGGTCGTCAACTTCGAGCAGCCGCTCCGGGCGGACGGCGCCGACCTGCGCCGCATCGTCACGGTCTTCGAGAAGCACCCGCCGGACCGCAACGTGCTGGCCCACGAGACCGGGCACGTCTTCGACCTGCCCGACCTCTACCACCGGCCCACGGACGGCAAGGGCGACTGGGACACGTACGTGGGCGACTGGGACGTCATGGGCAGCCAGTTCGGCATGGCCCCGGACCTCTTCGCCTGGCAGAAGTGGAAGCTCGGCTGGCTGGACGCCTCCCAGGTGGACTGCGTGGGCTCCGGCTCCTCCCTGCACACCCTCCAGCCGCTGTCCGAGGCCCCGCGCCCGGGCGGTACGGGCGGCACGCGGATGGCGGTGGTCCGTACGGGCCCCGGCAGCGCGATCGCCGTCGAGGCGCGGGGCTCCGCCGGCAACGACGGGGACACCTGCACCGAGGGGGTCCTCGTCTACCGGGTCCGCAACGAGGCGGCCTCGGGCGGCGGGCCCATCGAGGTCGTGGACGCGCACCCCGGCACCGAGGCCTGCTGGGACCGGTCGGTGTACCCGCCGCTGGCGGACGCCCCGCTGGAGGTGGGGGAGACCTTCACCGTCCCGGGCGAGGGCATCACCATCGAGGTGGCGGACCGCACGCAGTCGGGTGCGTACACGGTGAAGATCACGCGCTAGGAGCCCGGGCGCGGGGAGAGGGAACGGGGACACGAAAAAGGCCCCCACTCGCGTGGGGGCCTTTCTCCGTCTGTGCGCCGCCAGGGACTCGAACCCCGGACCCGCTGATTAAGAGTCAGCTGCTCTAACCAACTGAGCTAGCGGCGCTTGGTGACGAGAGAGACATTAGCACCCCGAGCGGCGATCGGAAAAATCGATATCCGCAGCTCGCGTGGCACGCACGAACGCCCACAGCAGGGCCTCGGGTCCGGGCAGCCAGGGCAGCCGCGCGTCGGGCGCCACGAGCCACCGCGAGGGCCCCCCGTCGGCGGCCAGCGGGGGCACGGTGACGGCGTCGCCGGGGCCGTGGCAGAGCGGGGCGGGCACGGGCGTGCTCCACTCCTCCCAGGCCAGCAGGGCCGGGAGGCGGTGGGCCGTGCCGGGCGCGGCGAACAGCAGGGTCCGCCCGCGGTGCACGGCGGCCGGCCCGGAACCGGGGCCCTCGGCCCACAGCAGGTCGAGCATCCGGCGCCCGAGGACGAGGGGGACGTTGACGACGTCGAAGGCGGTCCCGCAGGGCAGCACGGCGGGCGCGGTGGGCCGGGCCTGCCAGGCGGCCAGCGTGCCTCCGGGCTGGGCGGAGGCCGAAGCCAGCCAGGCGGCGCCGGCCGGGGTGACGTGGGTCGCGGAGGCGGTCGTCGTCGTCCGCAGGTCGAACGCGGGGCAGCCGGTCATCGTCGTCATGCGTCCAGGTCTACCCGCGGTAGCGAACCGATCTCCGGGAGTTACGGGAAACCGGGACAGGCCGGGTGGGACTGGGGTATGTTGCGCCCCGCATATGCCAGGGGTCGAGGCCGGGCGCGTCCTGCGGGCGTGTCCTCAGACCGCGGCATCCGGGCGCCCCTGCGCCCGGCCCCTCACGCGCCCTCGGGCGTGGCGCCGCGCAGCAGGGACTCGCCGAACTCGATCATCTTGCGGGCGTAGTCCTCGGTCCACTCGGCCTGCTCCGCGATCGCCGCCGCCGGCAGCCGGTCGAACCGCCGGGGATCCGCCAGCTGCGCCGCCGCCACCGCCTGGAACTCCACCGCCCGCTCCTGGGCGGCCCGGAAGGCCAGGGTCAGTTCCGTCGCCCGGGCCAGCAGTTCCCGCGGGTCCTCGATCGATTCGAGGTCGAAGAAGTGCTCCGGGTCCGTGACGGTCTCCGACGGCTCGAAGAGCAACTGCGCGGGTCGCAGCCTGCGCTCGGTCCGCTCGGGCTCTGCCATGCGTGTCCTCCTGGTGGACGGGGGGAACTCGTGGGAAAACGCGGGAAGGGCTTCCCGGCCACCGTCCATTGTCCTGCTTCGCGCAAGGGCGCCCGAGGGCACCGGCACATGGGCTAGAACGTCTGTATGACCCATGGTGTGCACGAGGAGCTGGACAGGCTCTGTGACGAGGGCGTCGAGCAGGTGATCGGCTGGCGCCGTCATCTCCACCGCAATCCCGAGCTGCCCAACCGCGAGGCCGCCACCGCGCGGCTCGTGGCGCGGGAGCTCGCCGGATGCGGACTCGACGAGGTGCGGACCGGCATCGCCGGGCACGGGGTGGTCGGGGTGCTGCGCGGCGGCCTGCCCGGGGACCGGGTGGCGGCGCTGCGGGCCGACATGGACGCCCTGCCCGTCCCCGACCGCTGCGGCGCGGACTTCGCCGCCACCGGCGCGGCCTCGCACGCCTGCGGCCACGACTGCCACACCGCGATGCTCCTCGGAGCCGCGCGCGCACTGGCCGGCGTACGGGAACGGCTGCCCGGATCGGTGCTGTTCGTGTTCCAGCCCGCCGAGGAGGGCCCGCCGGTCGACGAGGAGGGCGGGGCCCGCCTGATGGTGGCCGAGGGGGCCTTCGCGGACCCCGTCCCCACGATGGCCTTCGGCATGCACGTCACCCCGCACCCCAAGGGCTGGGTCGGCTACAAGCCGGGCCCGATGTACGGGGCCTCCTGCCTCGTCCGCGTCACCGTCACCGGCAGGCAGTCGCACGCCTCGTCCCCCTGGCACGGCATCGACCCGATGCCCGCCGTCGGGGCGCTGCTCACCGGGATCGGCCAGCTCTACCGGCAGGTCTCGGCGTACTCCCCGGTCACGGTCTCCATCGGGCACATCGAGGACGTCGGCCGGTTCAACGTCATCGGCGAGACGGTCACCCTGTGGGGCACGATCCGCTGCGCCGAGGAGCGGGACATGCCCGAGGTCAAACGCCGTCTGACGGTGCTGGCCGAGCACACCGCCGAGGCCTACGGGGCCTGCGCGGCAGTCGAACTGCTCCAGGACGTGCCCGCCGTGCACAACGACGCGGCCTGGGTGGAGGCCGCGCTGCCCACCCTGCGCCGGGTCGCGGGCGCGGAGCGGGTCGTCGAGGTCGGGGGGACGCTCGGCTACGACGACGTCTCCGAGTTCATCACCCGCTTCGGCGGGCTGTACGTGATGCTCGGCGTCCAGGACACCGCCCTGGACCCGGCGAGCGGCGAACCGGTGCCCGTCCCGGGCGGCCGCGGCCTGGTGGGCAACCACCACCCCGGCTTCTACGCCGACGACGCCACCCTGCTCACGGGGGTACGGCTGCACGCGCACGCCGCGTACGACCACCTGACGGGGGCCCTCGTCACGCGCTGACCGGGGTCCTCGCGAGGGCGGCGAGCTCCTCCAGTACGGCCGCGAGCTCGCCCGCGAGGCCCTCCGGGGCCCGGAACCCGTCGCCCGTGACCAGCCCGGTGATGCCCGGGACGGCCGCGGAGGCTTCGGCGGGCACCATGCCGACGGCCTCCAGCACCGGCCGCAGCATCCGCCCGGCCGGGGCGCCGCCGGAGCCGCCCGCGCTATAGGAGAGCAGGCCGGCGGGCTCTCCGAAGCCGACTACGACGTCCTGTCCGTCCTCGGCTCCACCGACCGCCACCGCATGCGCATCAGCGCCCTCGCCGTCCTCATGCAGTGGTCCCGCAGCCGGCTCTCCCACCAGCTCACCCGCATGGAACAGCGGGGCATCGTCCGCCGCGAGGAGGTGGCCGACGACGGGCGCGGAGCCGAGGTGGTGCTCACCGAGCAGGGCGTCACCACGATCATGACGGCCGCCCCGCTCCACGTGGAATCGGTGCGCCGCCACCTGATCGACATCCTGACCCCGGAGCAGCTGCGCACCTTCGCCGAGGTGGGCGAACTGCTCCGCACCCGCCTCGGCGTCGAGCGCAAGACCCGCTGACCGGGCGGGCCTACGGCTTCCACACCACCCGGTGCTCCGCCAGGTGGGCCAGGACCGAGTGGTTCGCCTCCCAGCCGTCCGGGAACTTCATCGTCACGCCCAGCTGCACCGGTTCCGAGGACGGGTGGGCGTCCAGGAGGTCCGCTATCCCCGCCCTGGCCACCACCACGCAGGCGTGCCGGTGCCGGGAGGCCAGCACGCACAGCCGGCCCGTCTCCAGGTGGAAGGCCGTCGCGTCCGGGCGGCCCGACAAGGGGTGCAGGACGACGGTGAGGTCGTACTCGCGGCCCTGGAGCCGGTTGGCCGTGTCCACGGTGACCCCCGTGACCCCGATCGCGCACAGCGCCGCGCGGACCGCCGCCGCCTGGTCCCGGTGCGCGGTGCCCACCGCGATCCGGTCCGCCGTCAGCGGGCTCGGGCCGCCCGGCTGCTCGTCCACCGTCACCGCGCCCCGGTCCAGGGCCCGGCGCACCACCAGGGCCACCGCCCGCACCGCCTCCGGGTCGGTGCGCGGGGTGTGCCGGGCCGGCAGCTCCAGAAGCCCCCACCCCGACTCGGCGGCCTCGTCCAGCACCCGGTCGGGGCCCGAGCCGTCGCCCGCGACCCCGTAGGACAGCCGCCGCTCGCCGGGGCCCGTACCGCTGCGGAACTGCGTGTACGGGTAGAAGGCCCGGGAGACCAGAGGCGCGGCCGAAGCCGGCAGCCGCCAGGACACCGGCAGCCGGTGCTGCGGCAGGTCCGGGTTGTGCGCGAGGAGGGTGGACACCGCCGACGCCGACGGGTCGTAGGACAGGCCCGCCCACTGCTCGGCCCCGACCACGCTGAAGGGGTCGAGCTGCCCCGGGTCGCCCACGAACAGCGCCCGGTCGAAGAGCCCGGCCACGGCCAGCAGCGCGTCCGAGCGCATCTGGTACGCCTCGTCCACGATGGCGTGCTCCCAGGGCTCCACATCCTTGACCCACGCCCACTTGGCCGCCGTCGAGATGGTGACCGGCAGCCCCGCGAGGTCCCCCGGCTTCGCCGACAGCACCACCGAGTCCAGCTCGCGCAGCGCCGGATCGTAGGCGTCGCCCTCGCTGCTGTGCAGCCGGCCCACCTTGAGCTCCGGATCCTTCGCGTGCAGCCGCAGCACCAGGTCGTCGACCTGCGCGTTGGTCTGCGCGACCACCATCAGCCGGCGCCCGGCCGCCGCCAGGTCCCGGGCCGCCCGCACCACCAGGGTGGACTTCCCGGCCCCGGGCGGGGAGTCGACGACCACGCCCCGGGCCCCGCCGTGCAGGGTGTCGCGCAGGATGGCGTCGGTGGCCCGGCCGGCGGCCGCGCCCGGATCGAAAGCGGTGCTCGCGGTGCTCACAGGAGGTCCTCGGCGGTCACGGGATCGGGCAGCGGCAGCACGGGTGCGTCGCCGGTCAGGTGCGCGGGCGGCCCGCCGTGGGTCCACGGGGTCCGCTCCGGGTCCGGCAGCTTCGGGCCGCCGCGCGCGTCGTGCTCGAACAGCGTCCAGCAGACCCGCTCGCCCTTCTCCGGCACCGAGCCCGGCTCCGGGTCCTTGCCGCGGCCCATCTTGTCGAGGACGCGCAGCACGAGCCGGCCGTCCTCCTCCCGGCGCACGAACTGCGCGCTCTGCGGACGCCCGTCCAGCGAGCGGTAGACCTTGCGACCGCCGGCACCTCCGCCCTCGCCGTCGTCCGTGAGCTGCGGCCGGTCCTCCGTGGCCACCCAGACCAGCGGGCGCGGGCTCGGCCGCTTCGACTCCGTCCACTCCATGACCACCTCGGTGACCTCGCCGGCGAAGGCCTCGCCCGCGAGCCGCCGGCCCGCCATCACCAGCAGGTCGTCCAGCGCCTCCTGCGCCTCGAGCCGCACCTGCTCGGTCTCCCGCGCCGCGAGCTTGCGCGCGGCCGTCACCGCGTCGTCGCGGCGCGGCTGCGGGCCCTCGCCCGCGCGGACCCGGTCCCGGTGGCCGGTGTAGGACCAGCGGTCACCGGTCCAGCGGTCCTCGGTCCGCTGCCCGGCGGGCAGGGTGCGCAGCAGCGCGATCGAGTCCCAGACCGCCCGCCAGGTGCCCTCCATCTGCTCCACGACCAGCCGCCGGACCGCCTGTTCGGCGGCCGCGCGCTGCCCGTCGCCGTTCCCGCTCGTCGTCGCGGCCGCCCGCGCCGCGTCGAACTTCGCGATCGCGGGGGCCAGCAGCTTGTTGTCGAAGGCCGGATCGGTGGCCGGACCGGCCGGCGGCACCAGCAGCAGGCCCCGGGGGTCCCGGCCGAGCTCGGCGCGCAGCGCCCGCTCGGCGCCGGACTCGCCCTCCGGCGGGTCGATCCACGCCAGCAGCGCCTGCAGGTGCTGGTCCTCCAGGTTGCTCTGGCCGGTCGCCCAGTGCCGTGACAGCAGGTCCGTCGCCGACAGCAGCAGCGAGGAACCGGGCACCCGGGAGCGCTCGGCGAAGTGGGTGAACCAGCGGCCCAGCAGCGGCACCTGCGCGGGCGCCGGATACGGGTGCTCGGGATCCTCCTCGGCGGTCCGCCGGAACCGCATGGACCGCCCCAGCAGCCGGACGTACTCGATGCCCGCGCGGCTCGGCACGATCAGCTGCGGGGCGTCCAGGCAGAGCTCGGCCTCCACCTTGACCCGCTTGCCGGTCTCCGGATCGGTCTCGGTGCGCTCCACCGGCTCGACCGCGTCCGCGTAGCCCTCGATGTACGGGACCACGTGCCCGGCCAGCTCCGCCAGGAAGGTCCACCGCAGGTCACGGTCGCGCGGCTGCGGTATGGCCAGGACGTGCGGCCGGTCCGGATCGGTGCCGACCATGGCGCCGAGCGGAGCCCCGGCCTCGCCCGCCGTGGTCAGCGGTACGAAGACCAGCGGGCGCTCGCTCAGATGCCGGTGCCGTACGGTCGCCAGCGGCTGGGCCCGCCCGGCGCGGACGGCCTCCAGCCGGGCCAGGGTGTTCAGCAGGGACATGCGGCGCCCTCCGGGCGGATGCGGGCGGGGGCTTGTTCCAGCGCCTCGGCGCGCAGCCGGGCGGCGTACCGCAGGGCGGCCGCGGTGGGGTCCTCCGGGGCCGGGCCGCCGGGGGCCGGGCCGCCGGGGGATCCGCACCCCGCGGCCGCGGCGAGGGCCGCCTCGACCGTGGTCAGCCCGCCCAGCTCGCCCCGTACGGAGCGGCCGAGCGCGGTCACCTCGTCGGCCGTGCGGGCCCGGTCCCGGCAGTGGAAGGCCAGCTCGCAGGCGGCCAGGCACTCGGGGGCGTAGGCCGCGGACACGGCCGAGACGGCCTCGGTCAGCTCCTCGGGCGAGCACGCCGGATCGAAGGTGAGCCCCTCGGGCAGGGCCCCGGCCAGCTCCTCGACCCGGGTGAGCCGCTCCAGCTGGCGCCGGGTCACGGAACGCTCGCGGCGGACGTCGACCGGGGCCGCGGTGGGCAGGTTGGAGAAGTCCTTGGGGCAGACGAGCAGCACGGTGTGCCCGACCTCGGCGCCGGCCACCTTCGCGGCGGTCGTCTCCAGGGCCAGCACGTAGACGGCGGCCTGGCGGGCGGCGGCGCCCACCTTCGCGGCGTCGGCGGCCCCGTCGATCATCGGGAACGACTTGATCTCCACCACGGTCCAGCGCCCGTCGGGGTGCACGACGACCGCGTCCGGCTCCAGGTAGGCGGGGGAGCCGGCCACCTCCAGGGCGAGCATGGGGTGGTCGAGTAGGGTCCAGGCCCCGGCGGCGGTCGCCTCGCGCAGCGCGAGCGCCGTGCGGGCGGCGCGGCCCTGGGGGCCGGCCGCGGTGAGGTCGGGGGTGAGGGCGTCCGGTCCGGGCGGGCCGGCCGCGCCGCGGGGCCCCGCGCCGTCGGACCCCGCGCCGAGGTGCTCGTACACCAGCCGCAGGAGCTCGGCTCCGCCGTCGCCCTTGACCTTGGCCTCGAAGGAGTTGCCACGCACGATGGCGAACTGCGACTGTCCGAAGGCCGCGGGTGAGCCGAGGGCCGCCGCGAGGGCGGTCTTGTCCACGCCGGCGCCGTCGAGCAGGGCGCGTCTGCCGCAGCCGGGGTTGGCGGCGAGGGCCGCCAGCGCGCGGGCGTCGAGCGGGCGCGGTGCGACCGCGGGGCCGCGCAGATCAGCGAGCCGTTGCCGCAGCGTCTTCGGGGGAATCGGGAGATTCGGGGGCGGCGTCGGCGGGGCCGGCGGGGTCTGCGGCGGCTGACCGCTGGACGGGTAGGAGCTCACCCGCGGAAGTCTCCCATCCGCCACTGACAATCGTGGACTTACGGCGGAAACCGGCTGTTCGGGTGGTGTGCGAGGATCCGGCGGAAGCGGTGATCCGGGCCGGCAGGGCGCGCGCCGCGAGGTACCCGGCCCCCATCACGGCGGCCCCGGCGACGGCGTCGAGGAAGTAGTGGTTGGCCGTGCCCATGACGACGAGGGTCGTGACCACGGGGTACGCCGCTCCGAGCGCCCGGACCAGCGGCCGGCGCGCGCAGCACCACAGCATGATCCCGCACCACAGCGCCCAGCCCACGTGCAGGCTGGGCATGGCCGCGAACTGGTTGGTGAAGGAGCCGAGCCCGCGCGGTGCGCTGGCCTCCCCGCCCCACCAGCCGTAGGAGCTGTACTGGGCCATCGTGTCGGTGAACCCGTACGAGGCGTCGAGCAGCCGGGGCGGGCAGGTGGGCACGAGGGCGAAGCCGACCAGCCCGAGGAGGGTGGAGAGCATCAGCCAGGTGCGGGCGAAACGATACTGCTGGGGGCGGCGCCGGTAGAGCCAGACCAGCACCGCGGGGGTGACGAGGTAGTGCAGGGAGGCGTAGACGAAGTCGGCGGGTATGCCGAGGACCGCCTGGTCGGTGAAGAGCCGGTTGAGCGGCCGCTCCAGGTCGAGCGCGAGGAGTTCCTCCACGCGCAGGATCGCGAGCCCGTGCTCCACCGCCATCCCGACGTCGCCGCGGGCGAGGAGTCTGCCGCCCGAGTACGCCGCGTAGACGAGTCCCAGGAGCAGCAGTTCGGCCCACCAGCGCGGAGGCTGCCGCCTATTAGTCATACGACGTATGACGTGTGTGAAGGGGCAAGGGTTGCGTGGCGTTCATCTGATGGATGATGGAACGGCGACGGAACCCCCGCAAAGCAGTGCGAATGGTCGGTTCCGCCGCTGCTCCGCCCACCGCACCCCCTCGACCGGGAGAACTCACATGGCCCCCCGCATCCTCTTGGCCCGCCACGGCCAGACGGCGTGGTCCCAGCTCGGCAAGCACACCGGACGCACGGACGTGCCGCTGCTGGAGGAGGGCAAGCGCGGCGCGAAGCTGCTCGGCGAGCGCCTCGCCCGCGACCCGTGGGCGAGCCTGCGCGGGCTCGAGGTGCGCACCAGCCCCCTGGTGCGGGCGAGCGAGAGCTGCGACCTGGCCGGCTTCGGCATCCAGGCGGAGCCCTGGGACGCGCTGATGGAGTGGGACTACGGCGACTACGAGGGCATGACCCCGGCCGAGATCCAGGCGGTCCGGCCCGGCTGGCTGATCTGGCGCGACGGGGTTCCGGGCGGCGAGTCCGTCGCGGACGTCTCGGCCCGCGCGGACGAGGTCGTCACCTGGGCCCGCTCGGCCGAACGCGACGTCCTGGTCTTCGCGCACGGCCACATCCTGCGCACCCTGGCCGCCCGCTGGCTCGGCTTCGAGGCCTCCTTCGGCGCCCGCATCCGCCTGGAGCCGACCTCCCTGTCGGTCCTGGGCTGGGCGTACGGAGCCCCCGCGCTGGAACGCTGGAACGACACGGGCCACCTGGACACGTAGCCGACGCCGGCCAACGCCGGCCCCCGGGGGAACGGGGCGCGCCGCCGCGCCCCGCCCCCCGGGGGGTCAGGCCGAGGCGTGCCGGGCGAGGAAGGCGCCCACGCGCGGGGAGCGCTGGTGCGGGACAAGGGTGCGGGCCGTTGCCGCCAGCATCGACTGGATGCGGGTCGACTGGACCTCCTCCAGCAGTTCCAGGACCCGCCCGCCCGCCCAGGCCGCCTCGTCGGGGGCGCCCGCGTGGGCCAGGTTGTCGGCCAGCTCGGCGGTGTACAGGGCGACGTTGCGGGCGAAGTGCGGGTCCTGGAGGTCCGCCGCCCGCCGGGCGTGCCGGGCGGCCCGGGCGTGCTCGCCGAGCGCGGCCCAGCAGCGGGACTCCAGGGACTCCAGCTCGGCCTCGCCGAAGAAGGACATCCACTCCGGGTCCGCCCCCGCCTCCCCGCGCGAGAACTCCGTGTGCGCCCGGGTCAGCGCCTCCTCGCAGGCCTTGCGGTCGGACAGCCCCGCCCAGCCGCCGGCCTCCCGCAGCGCCAGCAGCGACAGCAGCCGCGGGGAACCGAGCGAGCGGGCGGCGCGGCGGCCCGCCTGGGCCGCCCGTACCGACTCGCGGGGGCGCCCGCAGTCCCGGGCGAGGAAGGCCATGTTGCTGAAGGCGTGCGCCTCCAGGCCGGCGTCCCCGGAGACCCGGGCCGTGGCCAGCGCCTCCGCGTAGTGCGAGCGGGCGTCGTCGAAGCGGCCCGAGTCGTGCGCGAGCCAGCCCACCGAGATGGCCAGCTCTCCCGCGCCCGCGTGCAGCCGGTCCTCGGTGGACTGCCGGGTCGCCCCGGCGTCGAGCAACGCGTACGCGGTGCGCAGGGGTTCGGCGGCCCGCCGGTACAGGGCGTCGGCGCCGTGCCGGTCGTCCAGCAGCCGGATCTGGCGTACGGCGTCCTCGACGGCGGCCGCCTCGGACTCGCCGGCGCGCGAGGGCAGGGGGGCCCGCTCCGCGCCGAGCAGGGTGAGGCTGAGGGTCGCGGCCGCGACGGTCGCGGAGCCCCCCGCCATGAACGCGCGACGCAGCACGTCGCTCTCCTTGGAACGCGAAGGGGCGGGGGAGCCCGTGGGGTGGGGGCGCTTGGCGAAGGCGGAGAAGGGAGCGGCCTGTTCGCGCTGCGCCAGCCGTCCCCGTACCGTCTCGCGCGGTGAGAACCCCAGGTCGGCGAGGGTGCGGCCGGGGAACATGTGGAGGAAGACCCGCTCGTAGGCGTAGTTGGGGCAGCGGATCTCGCCGGATTCGACCCGGCCGATGTAACGGGCGTCGCAGGAAACCGTTTCTCCGATTTCCTTCGCCGCCCTGCGCACCAACGCGGCGAATTCGGCCGGGGAGTGCTGACCGCGCAGTCGCCGGAAGGGGGTGTTGGGTGAGTGGGGGGACGTCGCCATGGACGCGGCCTCTCTGGGCAAGTGATTGCGCTGCCGGTGACCGTGCGGTGGAGCGGTGGTGCCTGTGTGACGCGCTGCCCGGCGGGCATGAACGTACCGCCACCGACGGAGGGTTGACGCGGTGTTTGGCTACAAAACGGATATCTCACCCGCGATCCGCCATGAACTGCCATCCTTTGCAGCGTCTTGCCGCCGCACCTGTTGACGTTCCCGTGCGTTGAACCCGTGCGGAGTGGGAGGAAGCCCGCCGGCTTCCGGGACCGCTCGCGCGATGCTCGTACGCGGATCGAGGAGGGGTTCCCTTGGTGGAGGGCGGCATGGAGAGTACGGACACGAACACCGCGCCCGAGCCGGGAGCGGCCCTCCTCATGGGCGCCCCGGACCTGGTCACGGTGCCCACCCGGCAGGGACTGGAGGCCGTCGACATCATCCAGCGGGCCGCCGGCCAGGCCAGCCGCGCGGGCGGCGTCGGCCCGGTCCTGCACGACGGCTCCGGCAGCACCCTCGGCTTCCTCGTCCCGCCCGGCACCGCCGACGGCTGGGACCTCCCGGGCAGTGCCTGTACGCACACCAACGGGCGCGGGATGCGCTTCGGCGACACCTCGCCCACCGCGGGCGACACCGGCTGGCTGCTGCCTCCGGAGGCCGTCGGGCCGGTCACCGACCCGGAGGTGCTGCGGGCGGCGCTCGGCGAGGCGGCCCGGCTGATCGAGGCCGCCGACAACTGCCGCTAGCACCTGCCATGCCCTGACCAGCCATAATGAGGTGGTGGCGAGCAAGGGCAAAGGCAAGGGCAGCGGCGGTAGGGCCGGCAGCGACAAGGCCGGTGCCGGTGACAGGCGGCGCGGCCGCGAGAGCGCCGAGGCGCCCGCCGGACAGGTGGACGGCGGCCACGCCGCGCTGGAGCCCGACCGGGAGCGCCCGCGCGCCTGGACCCTGCTGATCGACGGAGCCCCGCAGTCCCACGTGGACCTGGACGACCCCGGGCACCTGGACTTCTCCTACCAGCGCCGGATCGGCCACCTGATCGACCTCTTCGCCCCCGCCCGCCAGCCCCTGAACGTGCTCCACCTCGGCGGCGGGGCCTTCACCCTCGCGCGCTACACGGCCGCCTCCCGCCCCCGCTCGACGCAGCAGATCGTCGAGATCGACGCCGGGCTCGTGGCCTTCGTACGGGAACACCTGCCGCTCGACCCGCAGGCCCGGGTCCGGGTCCGCGCGGTCGACGCCCGGGCCGGGCTGGCGAAGATCCCCGACGGCTGGGCCGACCTGGTGATCGCCGACGTGTTCAGCGGGGCCCGCACCCCGGCGCACCTGACGAGCGCCGAGTTCCTGGACGACGTACGCCGGGCCCTGGCGCCGGGCGGCTGGTACGTGGCGAACCTCGCGGACGGTCCGCCGCTCTCCCATCTGCGGGGCCAGATCGCCACCGCCGGGTCCCGGTTCACGGAACTGGCGCTGGCCGCCGACCCCGTGGTGTGGCGGGGGAAACGCTTCGGCAACGCCGTGCTGGTGGCCGCCGACCGGGAGCTCCCGGTCGCCGAGTTCACCCGCCGCGTGGCGAGCGACCCGCACCCCGGCCGGGTCGAACACGGCCGCGCCCTCGCCGACTTCGCGGGCGGCGCCGCCCCGGTCTCGGACGCCTCGGCGGTGGCCTCACCGGAGCCCCCGGCGTCGGTCTTCCGCTGACCCGGAGCTACTCCCGCGAAGCCGCCGCCCGTTCCCGCAGGCGGCGCTTGTCCGGCTTGCCGCGGTCCGTCAGCGGGAGCGCCGGCAGCCAGAACACCGCCGACGGCCGCTGCCCCGGGGCCAGTTCCGCCGCGACCAGGTCGCAGGCCTCGGCCGCCACCGCGTCCGTCGGGGTGTGGCCGGGGGCCGCGACGAGGAAGGCGCAGACCGCCTCCCCGGTGAGCGGGTCCGTGCGCCCCACGACGGCCGCCCGGGCCACGGCGGGGTGGCGGGTCAGGGCCGTCTCGATCGGGCCGCAGTAGATGTTCGCCCCGTGCACCATGACCACGTCCTTGACCCGGTCGTCGAGGTACAGGTACCCCTCGGCGTCGACGTGCCCGACGTCCCCCGTGCGCAGCCAGCCGTCGCGCTTGGTCTCGGCCGTCAGGGCGGGCCGGTTGCGGTAGCCGGCCATCACCATGGGGGAGCGCACCCAGATCTCCCCGCTGGCCCCGGGCGCGCAGCCCCGTACCTCGATCTCCACTCCCGGAGCCGGGCGGCCCACGGAGCCGAGCAGGTGGGGGCGGTCGGTGGCGGCCGCGTCGTGGTCGGCCGGGGTGAGCCGGCTGAGCACCCCGGCCTCGTTCATCCCGTAGCCCTGGGTCCAGCGCACCCGCGGACCCCACCGGGTCAGCGCCCGCCGCAGCCGCTCCGGGTGGACGGGGGAGTCGCCGTAGGAGACGCGCACCAGGCCGGGCACGCCGTCGGCGGTCTCCGGGTCGTCGAGCAGCCGGTACAGCATCGACGGCGTCAGGTACGTGGCCGCGGGCCCGAGCCGGCGGCAGGCCTCGGCGAACTCCCGGGTGCCGAAGGGGTGCAGGATCTCGGAGCGGCCGCCGGCCCGCAGCTGCTCCAGACAGCGGCCGCCGGAGCGCTGGGACAGGGAGTCGGTCGACACGAAGGTGAGCGGCGCGGTGTCCGGGGAGCCCGGGGAGCCCGGGGAGCCCGGGGAGCCCGGGGAGCCCGGGGAGCCCGGGGTGTCCGTGCGGGTGGCCGTACGGGCCGCCATCGCGGCGAAGGTCGAGGCCACGCCCTTCGGCCGGCCCGTCGTCCCGCCCGTGTAGGTCACCCGGGCCACGTCCTCGCCGCGCGCCGCCACCGCGACGGGCACGGCCTCCCGGGCGGAGGCCAGCTCCAGCAGCGCGGCCAGGGTGATGCGGGCGCCCGGGCCCGGCGGGACCGGGGTGTCGTGGACCACCAGGGCGGGCTCGCAGTCCCGGAGCAGGTGGTCGAGTCCGTGAGTGGTGGGGCCGACGCACACATGGGTCAGCCGGGCGCCCAGTACGTGCGCGGCCAGCCGGACGAGCAGGGTCTGGGGCGGGTTCCCCGCCGACACGCAGGCCAGCCCGGAGCCGCGGCGGATCCCCAGCCCGGCCAGGGCGCCGGCCAGCCGGTACGTCCAGGCCAGCACCTCGGAGTGGGTCAGCACCCAGGCCCCGGACCCGAAGGCGGGGCGGTCGCCGTACCGCTCGCAGGCGTCGATCAGATCGGTGACGTACCGCGCGCCGGTGCTCATGGCGCCACGGTATCCGGCGGACCCGCGGCGGGAGACACCCGCTACGGGTCGACGATCTCCACCTGCGGCGCGTGGTCGTGCCAGGTGCAGAACACCGACACCTCGCGGCCGTCACGGGTGAAGGTGACGCGGATCCAGAACGGCTGCTTCCAGACCTGCATCCGCCACCCGGCCAGCGGGGTCGCCGACACCAGCTCGCCGGAGGCGGAGCCGAGATCGAAGACGACCCGGCCGCCCGAGACGCTGTACGCCTTCACCTTCTCGCTCGGTGGAGGCTGCCTCCGCTGTTGCGGGGCGGGCGGCGCGGACGGCTTGGCGGACGGGGCGGGAGAGGCCGGCGCGGTCGGCGCGGACGGTGACGGCGAGGGTGACGGCGTCGCGGAGGGCGTCGGCTCCGGGGGCTGCACCCCGTGCGTGGAGGAGGAGAGGGGCTGCGCGGCCAGCGGCACCGCGAGCGGCGGATCGTAGGCCGTGCCGGACATGACCGAGTGCACGCCCCACCACGACAGCGTCACGGCGGCCCCGGTCGCCAGGGTCCAGGCCCCCGCGTGGGCGACTGCTCTACCGACAGGTCCTCGTCGCATCGGGGGACATACTGCACCACCCGCCCCAGACCTGGACCGCCGCCCCTCGAGATCCCCCGAATGGGCTACGGTGCGGGCCATGGCTAGTGTGCTCGTGGTCGAGGACGACCAGTTCGTACGTTCCGCCCTCATCCGGCACCTGACCGAGGCCTCGCACACCGTGCGCAGCGTCGGCACCGCTCTGGAGGCGCTGCGCGAGGTCGCCCACAACCGCTTCGACGTGGTGATCCTCGACCTCGGACTGCCCGACCTGGACGGGGCCGAGGCGCTGAAGATGCTGCGCGGGATCACCGACGTGCCCGTCATCATCGCGACCGCCCGCGACGACGAGGCGGAGATCGTCCGGCTGCTCAACGACGGCGCCGACGACTACCTGACCAAACCCTTCTCCGTGGAACACCTCTCCGCCCGGATGGCCGCCGTCCTGCGCCGCGCCCGCTCCGCGGCCGGGGCCGAACCGCCCTCCCGCGTCCTGCGCGTCGGCGGCCTCGCCATCGACCCGCTGCGCCGGCAGGCCGAGCTGGACGGGGCGGTACTGGACCTCACGCGGCGGGAGTTCGACCTGCTGGCCTTCCTCGCCGGGCGGCCGGGCGTGGTCGTGGCCCGCCGGGAGCTGCTCGCCGAGGTGTGGCAGCAGTCCTACGGGGACGACCAGACCATCGACGTCCACCTGTCGTGGCTGCGCCGCAAGCTCGGCGAGACCGCCGCCCGTCCCCGCTACCTGCACACGCTGCGGGGGGTCGGGGTCAAGCTGGAGCCGCCGGCGTGAGGGGCCTTCTGTGAGGTGGGCGCTGGTCAAGGTGTGCCTCGCGGTCACCGCGATGGTGGTCGTGGCCTTCGCCGTACCGCTCGGGCTGGTCGTGCAGGAGATGGCCAGCGACCGGGCGTTCTCCAACGCCGAGCGGCAGGCCGCCACCATCGGGCCGACGCTGTCCATCACCACCGACCCGGTGCAGTTGCGCAAGGCCGTGGAGTCCACGCAGATGGGCGCCGACCGGCGGATGGCCGTGCACGTGCCGGCCGTCGGGGACACCCCGCGCGTGGACATCGGCGACGGCTGGGCCGGCGAGCGCGCCGTCGCGGAGACCCGGCGGATCGGGCGGGCCGCGACGGCCCCGGTGGCGGGCGGCGGCTTCGCGCTGCTCCAGCCCGTGGCGCTCGGCTCCGGGGACATCGCCGTGGTGGAGATCCTGGTGCCGGAGAGCGAGGTCAGCAATGGCGTCACCACCGCCTGGGTGGTCCTCGCGGGCGTCGGCCTCGCCCTGATCGTGGGCTCGGTGGCGGTCGCGGACCGGCTCGGCGCCCGCCTGGTGCGGCCGGCCGAGCGGCTCGCGGACGCCGCGCACCGGCTGGGCGAGGGACGGCTGGGCGCCCGGGTCCCGGAGGAGGGGCCGAAGGAACTCCGCTCGGCGGCCGTCGCGTTCAACTCGATGGCGGACCAGGTAGTGGAACTCCTGGCCAACGAGCGGGAGCTGGCCGCCGACCTCTCGCACCGGCTGCGGACCCCGCTGACGGTGCTGCGCCTCAACGCGGCCTCCCTGGGCGACGGGCCGGCCGCGGAGCAGACCCGGGCGGCCGTGGAGCAGTTGGAGCGGGAGGTCGACACGATCATCCGTACCGCCCGCGAGCAGCGTCCGGCCGCCGCGCAGGGGCCCGGAGCCGGCTGCGACGCCTCCGAGGTGATCCGCGACCGGATGGGGTTCTGGTCGGCGCTGGCGGAGGACGAGGGCCGCGAGGTGCGGCTCGCGGGGGTGGACCGTACGGTACGGATCCCCGTGGCCCGGCCGGAGCTCGCCGCGGCGCTGGACGCCATGCTGGGCAACGTGTTCCGGCACACCCCGGAGGGCACCCCGTTCGCGGTGGACGTCCACGACGCGGGGGACGCGGTCATCGTGCTCGTCTCGGACGCGGGCGGCGGCATCGCCGATCCGGACGCGGCCCTGCGGCGCGGCAACGACGGCGGCCGCGACGGGTCCACGGGCCTGGGGCTGGACATCGTCCGGCGGGTCGCGGAGTCGACGGGCGGGGACGTGCGGCTGGGGCGCTCGGTGCTCGGCGGCACCGAGGTGCGGGTGTGGATCGCGCTGGACGGGCGGGCGCGGGGCGAGTCGGGCCGGGCGGGGCGCAGCCGGCGCAAGCGGCGGCGCACCTGAGGTGGCCCGCGCCCGGGCGGGGGCGCAACCGACGTAACCCCGGGGGAGGCGGGGGCGCGCCGCGCGTCCGGTATGTCCACCTGTCGGTACGGTCCGCGCCATGGACACCCTCATCTTCGGCGGCCTCCTCGCCACCTCGATCGCGATGTACCGGGACTCCCCGCGGTTCATCGTGCTCGGCGCCTGGTGGCTCGTGCTCCTCGCCGTGATCCTGCTGATGGCGCACCACATCACCAGCGGCCTCGCCCTCACCTTGAGCTACTGACCGTGGCCGCGATGTCCAGCCTCCTCCCCGAGGCGCAGCTGGAGGGCGGCCTGCTGGGCCGGGTCCAGTTCTGGTTCGCGTGCGCCTTCGCCATCGGCTGGACGGGGGTGGTGTGCGGCGGGCTCTCTTACCAGTTCGGGAGGGGGGAGCACCCCTGCCCGCTCTGCGTCGTGCAGCGGATGTTCATGCTGCTGGCGGCGATGGGGGCGGCCCACATCATCAGGACGGCGCTGTCGCGCGGGGCGGTGACCGGCCGCGACTACATGATGGGCTGGGGCCTGTCCCTGGTCGCCGTGAGCGCCGGCTCCTTCGCCTCGTGGCGGCAGACGATGCTGCACGTCCTGCCGGGCGACCAGGGGTACGGGAGCGAGGTGTTCGGCCTGCACCTCTACGTCTGGGCGTGGATCCTCTTCCAGGCCTCGGTCGTCGCCGTGGGCGTCGTCCTGGCCTTCGCCCACGCCACCGCGGACCGGGCCGTCCCCGCGGAGGAACCGGGGCCGTACCGCACGGTGGGGACGGCCGCGCTGTGGTTCCTGGGGGTGGTGATCGCGGTGAACCTCGTGGCCGTCTTCCTGGAGGAGGGCTTCCACTGGTTCCTGCCGGACGACCCGACGCGCTACCAGTTCTTCCACGACGTGGGGATCCTGGACTAGCTGAGGTTGGCGCGGAGTTGACGCCTCCCGCGCGGGAATCCGTACGACCTGCTTGAGTGGGTCCGCTCTTCTCCCCGTTCCTCCGTGTTCCTTCCGTATGCGATGGGAAGCCGTCATGCGCTACGCAGTACTCGGCACCGGGATCGTCGGCCGTACGGTGGCCGCCCGGTTGCTCTCCCTCGGCCACGAGGTCGTCATCGGCACCCGGGACCCCGCCGCCACCCTCGACCGCACCGAGTACGCCGGGTGGCAGCAGGCCCACCCGGCGGCGGGCCTCGCGCCCTTCGCGGAGGCGGCCCGGCTCGGTGAGGTGCTCGTCAACGCCACGGGCGGGCAGGTCAGCGTGGCCGCCCTGACGGAGGCCGACGCCGCGCACCTGGACGGCAAGATCCTGATCGACATCGCGAACCCGCTGGACTTCTCGCGCGGGTTCCCGCCCGGCCTCGACCCGGTGGACAGCGACAGCCTGGGCGAGCTGATCCAGCGGACGTTCCCGGGGCTGCGCGTGGTCAAGACGCTGAACACGATGAACTGCCAGGTCATGGTCGACCCGAGCAGGGTCCCCGGTGACCACACGGTGTTCCTCTCGGGCGAGGACGCCGAGGCGAAGAAGGCGGTACGGGAACTCCTGTACTCCTTCGACTGGAGCGAGCACAGCGTCATCGACCTGGGCGGCATCGAGAGCGCGCGCGGCACGGAAATGCTGCTGCCGGTCTGGCTCCGGCTGATGGGGACCCTCGGGCACACGGACTTCAACTTCCACATCCAGGGCGCGAACCGGGCGGAGTAGCGGAGCTCGGTCCGGGCCCGGGCTTCGGCAGCGGGAGCGGTACGGGCCCGGGCTTCGGCAGCGGGAGCGGGAGCGGTCCGGGCACCGGCGTCAGGACCGGGCCCAGGACCCGGTCGGCGGCCACCCTGGCCAGTACCGCGGAGGCGCCCGCGGCCGCGCACGAGACGGCGAAGGCCGCCCGGTATCCGTAGGACGCGGCGAGCGGACCGGAGACGGCGGCGGCCAGCGCCTGGCCGATGATCAGACCGCTGCCGGCCAGGGTCATGGCCTCGCCCATCCGCCGCGCCGGGCCGGCCCGCTCCACGAGGCCGAACAGCGCGATCAGGTGCGGGGCGACGGCCAGCCCGATCCCGGCGACAGCGAAGGCCGCCCCCCACAGGCCGGAGACGGCGAGCAGCGGAAGCGTCAGCAGTGCCTGGGCTGCGATGGTCCGGCGCAGCCGTACGGTCAGGCCCGCCGTTCCGGGCCGGGCCACGGTCACGAAGCCGGCCACCGAGCTGGTCACGGCCATGGCGGCCCACACGAGCCCGGCCGCCCCGGGGGAGCCGACGGCCACGGCGAGGGCGTTGACCCCGGTGTTGGCCCCGCTCCACGCGGCGCCCTGCAGGACGGCCACGAGGAACAGCAGCGCGAGCCCCGGGGACCACAGCCGTACGTCGCCCCGCGCGGCGGCGCCCGCGCGGCCCATCGGGCCGGGCGCCGTGGGATGCAGGGCGAAGAGCGTCCCGAACACCAGGCCCAGGGCTGCCGCGAGGACCAGCGCGGAGGCGGGGTGGACGGTCACCGCGAGGATCCCGGCCAGCGCGGGCCCCACCATGAAGCCGACCTCGTCGAGGGTGGTGTCGAAGGAGAGGGCGGCCCCGACCAGGGCCTTGTCCTCTCCGGCCAGCCGTGCCCAGCGGGCCCGGGCCAGCGGCCCGACCTGCGCCGCCGTGAGGCCGGCGGCGACGGCGAGCGCGATGCGGGCGCCGAGCGGCAGCCCGCCGAGGACGGCGGCGACGAGGGCGAGGAGCACGGCGGCGTTCGCGACACAGGCGACCAGCAGGACGGGCCGGTGGCCGCGCCGGTCGGCGAGCCGGCCGATGACCGGGCCCCCGAGGGCCTGGCCGAGCCAGAGGGCGGCGGCGATGGTCCCGGCGTCGCCGATGCCGTCGCGTTCGCTGATGAGCAGCAGCGTCCCGATGGGGCACAGCGCGGCGGGCAGGCGGGCGAGGAACCCGTGGACGGGCAGGGCCGGGCCGCCGAGGGCGAACACCCCGCGGAAACCGGCGGGGGCGGGTGGGGGCAGGGGCGGGGGCGTGGGTGCGGGCACGGGTGCGGGCACGGACGTGGGCATGGACAACCTCCAGCCGCACGCCGACCCTCCCGTTTCTCCGGCGCGCGCCGTTGCCCGTTGGGCTGGACGCTAACGCCGGAGCGGGCCGGTTGGGAAGGGTCCCTACGGGGCGGAGTCGCCCGAGGTCAGCCGCTTGGCCTGGGCGCGGCCGACCTCGGCGGCGCGGTGCAGGTAGTCGGCGATGACGGCCAGTTCGGAGTCGGAGTAGCTCGCCAGTACGGCGCCGAAGGCGCGGCCGGGGGTCTCCCAGGCGGCGCCGATCCGTTCGCGGGCGGCGGGGGAGAGGGCGACGAGGGAGCGGCGGCGGTCATTCGGGTCGGCGTGCCGCTCGACGACGCCGGCCTTGACCATGCGGTCCACGAGGCGGGTGGCGGAGCCGGAGGTCAGGCCGGTGAGGCGGGCGATGTCGCCGGTGCTGACGGGCTCGGGCTCCATGTCGAGGAGGGCGACGCACTGCATGTCGGTGGGGTGCAGGCCGACGTGGTCGGCCATGGCCTGGTTGAAGAGCGAGTAGTCGGCGTAATGCCGCTGGCTCTCGGTGACGATGCGCGCGAGCAGCTCGGCGCGGCTCCACTCATCACTCGAACGAGCGTAATCGGTTGACATCGGCTTCTCCGTGCTTCAAATTTATCTGTGTGACGCAGAGAGTGCGTCACACAGAATCTGCGTCACGTATTCAGTCTAGAACAGGAAGAGCAGGAATCCGCCATGTCGAACATCCTCGTCACCGGTGGCCGCGGCTCCGTCGCCCGCGGTCTCTCGTCCCTCCTCGCCGCCCACGGCGTCCCGCACCGCCTCGCATCCCGCGCGCCGGACACACCCGGCACCGTCCACTGCGACCTCTCCGATCCCGCGACCTTCCCCGCCGCCCTCGCCGGCGTCCGCTCCGTCTTCCTCTACGCCGAGGCCGCCGGTATCGACGCCTTCGTGAAGGAGGCCGTCAGCGCCGGGGTCGAGCACGTCGTGCTCCTGTCCTCCTCCTCGGTCCTCGCCCCCGACGCCGCCGACAGCCCCCTCGCCGCCGCCCACCTCACGGTGGAGCAGGCCCTCCTCGCGTCCCCGCTGCGCACCACCCTGCTGCGCCCCGGATCCTTCGCGAGCAATGCCCTCAGCTGGGCCTGGCCGCTGAAATCGGGCCGCCCCGTCCACCTGCCGTACCCGGGCGCGTACAGCGACCCGGTCCACGAGGCCGACCTCGCCGAGGCCGCCTTCGCCGTCCTCACGGACCCCTCGCTCGCCGGCCGCGCGTACACCCTCACCGGGCCGCAGGCCCTGACCTTCTCCGCCCAGCTGGCCCTGCTGGGCGACACCCTCGGCCACCCCGTACCCTTCGAGCCCGTCTCGCGCGAGCAGTGGAAGTCCGAGGCCGACGGCTACATACCGGGCCCGTACGCGGAGGCCCTGCTCGACTTCTGGGCCGCCTCGGACGGCCTCCCCGT
Organism: Streptomyces sp. NPDC002104; assembly: GCF_053593795.1. Taxonomy (NCBI): domain Bacteria; kingdom Bacillati; phylum Actinomycetota; class Actinomycetes; order Kitasatosporales; family Streptomycetaceae; genus Streptomyces; species Streptomyces sp. NPDC002104. The sequence continues at coordinate 203,884 of NZ_JBSFDF010000006.1, forward strand.
CGACCTCACCGACGACCTGGAGCGCCTCACGGGACACGCGCCGCGCACGTTCGCCATCTGGTCCGCGGATCATGCGGATGCCTTCCGGGCGTAGGACCGTCTTGCCTGGCCCCGGGCACGTCGGTCGGTGGAGGTGCGTGTTAGCGTCCGCCGATTGATCGATTTCCCAGGGGGGAACATGAACAGGCTTTTGGGCACGGGTGTCGCGGTGGCGCTGCTCGTCACCGGCGGTGTCGCGGGTGCGGGCACGGCCATGGCGGCCGGTGACCCGACGTTCTACTTCAGTCCGGTCGAGGACAAGGTCCTCATGCCGGGTGAGGGGTGGGCCGAGCTGGCCCCGTCGAGCACCGGCGGGAACGGCGACGGGAAGGCGGACGGCACCTACGTCTACGTCGTGAGCAAGAAGCCGCTCACGGACGCCGGCTGGTCCGGCGGCGGAGCCCCGACCGGGCTGAAGGTGGCCCTGACGGAGAGCTGCGCACCGAAGGCCGGGATCGCCGGGGTGTACCTGTGCAACCTGGACGGGTGGAACAACCCGTATCCCCAGATATCGGCTCCGAGCTCGACGGCGCACGGCGTGACGGCCTACTACGGCCTCGTCTACGTGCCGCGCGGGTCCAGCGTCGACGCGGGGATCAAGGAGGCGCAGACGGCGGGATCCAAGGCGATCGGCCCGCGTCGGGCGCACGCCACGGTCACGGTGAAGAGCAAGGCGCACGTCGCGCAGAACACCGTCACGCAGTCGACGCCGGCGCTGCCGGCCGGCGGCTCGGTGATGCAGACGGTGAAGCTGCACGCGGTCGACAAGGGCAAGCTGCAGGTGAGCCTCTCCCCGGCGGCGGGCTTCCGCCGGTGGGACCAGGACGAGCTGAAGGTCACGGTTACCGGCGTCCAGGCGGGTGGCGTGGCCGGTGCCGAGTGCGAGCACTCCTTCGGCGAGATCGGCTGGGGCAACGAGATCCGCTGCGACATCGCGCAGCCCGGTGACTACACGGTCACCTACAGGCTGACGGCCGATGCGACCACGCCCGCGTGGAAGCTGAGCGCCGCTTCGGCCTACGAGGTGTACACCGGCGGCTGGGGCTACATCCCGGCGACGGCCTCGGACTTCGCGATCTCCAGCTCGATACCGGTGTCCCAGCGGTACCGCCTCGTGGGCCGCGACGCCGCGGGCGATCTGTGGGACTACAGGAGCACGGGCAAGGTCGCCGAGCCGTTCGCGCCGGTCGACCCGGTCGGCGGCACCTTCGACTGGAACCAGTACACCGCCCTGACCAACCTGGGGCCGGTGACGGTCCAGAGCACTGGGCGCGGTGCGGTCGGGCGGGACAAGGCCGGGGTGCTGTGGCTCCACCCGACCTCGGGTGACGGCTCCATCTACAAGAAGCGCATACGCATCGGCGGCGGCTGGAACGCCTACAACACGCTGGCCGGCGTCTCCGACGTGACCGGCGACAAGAAGGTGGACCTGCTCGCACGGGACACCGCGGGTGTCCTGTGGCTGTACAAGGGCACCGGCCTGAACGCGACGCCGTTCGAGCCCCGGGTGCAGATCGGCAGCGGCTGGAACATCTACGACCAGCTGGTCGGCGGCGTCGACCTGACCGGTGACGGCAAGGCCGACCTGGTGGCCCGGGACAAGGCCGGGAAGCTCTACCTGTACCAGGGCACGGGGGCGGCCGCGAAGCCGTTCGCGGCCAAGCAGCAGATCGGCACCAACTGGCAGATCTTCAACTCGATCGTCGCGCCGGGTGACCTGACGTCCGACGGCAAGGCCGATCTGGTGGCCCGGGACAAGGCCGGCAGCCTGTGGCTGTACCGGGGCACGGGTGTCGCGGCGAAGCCGTACGCCGCCGGAGTGAAGATCGGTACCGGCTTCGGCAAGTACAACCTGCTGTTCTAGGAAACGCGGAAGGCCCCGGTCCGCTTTCGCGGACCGGGGCCTTCTCGTCAGGGTGAGTGACGGGACTTGAACCCGCGGCCACCTGGACCACAACCAGGTGCTCTACCAACTGAGCTACACCCACCATGTCCGGTCGGAAAACCGACCGGCCGAAGAAAAGGGTACAGGGTCCGGGAGGGTGCTCGCTCCCCCGTTTCCCCGCACCCCTCTCCGGTGGCTGCTAGGCGCCGGGGACGACGTGCTTGGCGGCGATGGTGCGCGCCGTGTCCGAGTCCGGACCGGGCTGCGGCACGAAGACGGCCTCCCGGTAGTAGCGCAGCTCGGCGATGGACTCCTTGATGTCCGCGAGCGCCCGGTGGTTGCCGTTCTTCGGCGGGCTGTTGAAGTAGGCGCGCGGGTACCAGCGGCGGGCCAGCTCCTTGATCGAGGACACGTCCACGATCCGGTAGTGCAGGTAGCCCTCCAGCGCGGCCATGTCGCGCAGCAGGAAACCGCGGTCGGTGCCGACCGTGTTCCCGCAGAGCGGGGCCTTGCGGGGTTCCTTCACGTGTTCCCGTACGTAGGCCAGGACCTGTGCCTCCGCATCCGCGAGGGTGGTCCCGCCGGCCAGCTCGTCGAGCAGGCCGGACGACGTGTGCATCTCGCGCACCACGTCGGGCATGGTTTCCAGGGCCGCGTCCGGCGGGCGGATCACAATGTCCACGCCTTCGCCGAGCACGTTGAGCTCCGAGTCGGTGACCAGTGCGGCCACCTCGATAAGTGCGTCGTCCGTCAACGAGAGCCCGGTCATCTCGCAGTCGATCCACACCATGCGATCGTTCATGCGCCCCACCTTATGCGGAAGGTCCCCCGCATCGGTGACCACCGAGGTGACCACTGATGCGGGGGACCTTCCCAGGACCTGCTGGCGCGCGGCTACGCGTGCTCGCGCAGCACCCGGCCCGGTGCGTACAGCTCCGTCACCGTGGGACCGGCGGCGGCCAGCGCCGCCGCGGCCCGCTGCGGCTGCGGAGTGCGCTGGTGCGGGACCGGCGACTCCGACAGCTGAGCCACCTGCGCCACGTCCGTCTGCGGGCGCCGGGCCCGGTAGGCGGAGCGGTAGGCGGCCGGGGAGGACCCCAGCTGGCGGCGGAAGTGCCCGCGCAGCGCGACCGGCGAGCGGAACCCGCAGCGTCCGGCGACCTCGTCGACCGAGTAGTCGGAGGTCTCCAGGAGCCGCTGCGCCTGGAGCACCCGCTGGGTGATCAGCCACTGGAGCGGCGCACTGCCGGTGAGCGAGCGGAACCGCCGGTCGAAGGTGCGCCTGCTCATGTAGGCGCGCGCCGCCAGCGTCTCCACGTCGAACTGCTCGTGGAGGTGTTCCAGTGCCCAGGCGACGACCTCGGCCAGCGGGTCGGCGCCGATCTCCTCCGGCAGCGACCGGTCGAGGTAGCGTTCCTGGCCACCCGTGCGGCGCGGCGGGACGACGAGCCTGCGGGCCAGTGCGCCCGCCGCCTCGCTGCCGTGGTCCGTGCGCACGATGTGCAGGCACAGGTCGATTCCGGCCGCGGTGCCCGCGGACGTCAGCACGTCGCCGTCGTCGACGAACAGCTCGCGCGGATCGACGTGGACGGACGGGTAGCGCTTGGCCAGCGTCGGCGCGTACATCCAGTGCGTCGTCGCGGGCCGGCCGTCCAGCAGGCCGGCGGCCGCGAGCACGAACGCACCCGTGCACAGGCCGACGATCCGGGCCCCCTCCTCGTGCGCCAGACGCAGCGCGTCGAGCGCCTCCGGCGGCGGCGGTGAGGTGATGGAACGCCACGCGGGAACGACGACCGTGCCTGCCCGGGCGATCGCCTCCAACCCGTATGGCGCGGTCAGTTCGAGTCCGCCGGTGGTCCGCAGCGGACCGTCCTCACCGGCGCACACGAGCAGTCGGTAGCGTGGAACTCCCGCGTCCTGCCGGTCAATGCCGAACACGGAAAGTGGAATGGAGCTCTCGAAGATCGGTCCGCCGCTGAAGAGCAGCACCGCGACGATCTCCCTGCGGCGACGCCCCGCGAGCTTCCTGCCGTCTACGACGACGGCGGTGGAATCCTGGCTCATGGCGCTAAGCCCCCCTTGGGTGTCGCGACTCCTTGGTCTGGTCGCACCTGCACGTATCCCCTCGGCCTTGCACGTGGCTCCCCCGCCGTAAATACATGATCGAATCTACTGCGTCCCGTGGTGTCGGCGTGACAAGTTCAGCACGCAGCGCTATGTCGACTTGGCAACTTGGCGAAAAGCATTCGATCAGGAAGCGTTCCACTCCGCTACCCGGGTGGAAAGCGCACTGTCCGGCCATGGCCAGTACTCGTAGGGTCAAAGACCCCTTGTAGCGCCTTAGTCGCTGATGGTGAGGGAGGCGGGGGGACATTCCGGCAAGGGGGGTGACCTGCCGGGAAGTTGGCTGAAAACATGCGGGTGTGGATGTGCGAATCGGTCAGTCGTGAGAGGACATCCCGCCGGAAACCTGACATCCGCGCTGGGTTCCGGCCCCGGCACGCGAGTGCCGGCCCCGGTGCGCCGGCGTCAACCGGTCCTCCGCGAGGACCCGGGCGGCCGTGCGCTCCGTCCGCTCCGAGTGGCGCAGCAGCACCCGGCAGGCGGCCGTGACCGCCGCGAGGCCCAGGGTGGCGACGGCGGCCCCGCCGAAGGAGGTCCCGTAGACGACGAGGACCACGGGGACGAGCAGGCAGCTGAAGGCCGCCCAGCGCACCACGTCACCCGCCGGGTCCTCCTGGGGCCGGCGGGCGGGCTGCACGGACGGGTGAAGAGGAGGGGGCGGCATGTGGACGGACTGCTTCGGCTGAGCGGGCGACTGAGCGGGCTGGACGGGGTGAACCGGACGACCGGGCACGGCGTGCTCCCTGCGGGCTCTTCCTGGACGGTCGGACTCGTGTCCAACGGCGTGCGGCGCGGCTCGGTCACTGCGCGCACGGGTGGCGCACACCCGATGGGGTGCTCCCGGTCACTGGCTGTAGGGGGCAGCGGACATTGCCAAGGAGGCGCCGCTGCGGCATGCTCCCTGGGACGCTCTCCAAGGGCGGCATGACCTGTGCAGCACAGGAGTGTCGCCGTACCCTGGTGGGTATGGGCTTGGGAAGATGCTTCCCGGACAGAGCTCGGTCACACTGAGTTGTCGTTTTCTGGAATCGTCCCGCTTGAATCGTCGCTTCCGCCTATTGGCGCCCCGCCCCCTTGTCCCTTCCCCTGAGGACCTCTTCGCCGAGACACCCATGGCCGGTCACGAATTCTCCGAACCCGCGGACCGCAAGCGCAAACGCCTCGCCGATCCAGAATCGGCCGACCTGCGCGCGGTGGAACAACCACGTCATCCCTGCGACCCGGCCTTCCGGCACGGGGTCGTGGTGGGCTTCGACGGATCCACGTCCAGTGAGCGCGCCCTCGCGTACGCGATCGGCATGGCCCGTCGCTCCGGATCCGGTCTGATCATCGTCCACGTGGCGAACCGGCTGCCCACCACCGTGTGGGCCGGCTGCGAGCCGCCCGTCTTCGTGGACGTGCCGGACCACCGCACCGAGGTGCTGGGGCTGGAGCTGGCCTGCGCGGACTACCTGTCCGAGGTCCCGTGGATCCTCGTCGAGCGCGGCGGGGACATCTGCCACGAGCTGGAGGAGGTCGGCCGCGAGTACTCGGCGGACGCCATCGTCGTCGGCTCCACGCACGGGATCGTCGGCCGGATCTTCGGATCGGTGGCGGGCCGGCTGGCGAAGCGGGCGCAGCGACCGGTCGTTGTCATCCCGTAACCGACTGTATGTCGATTGTGCGGTTGTGCACCCCCATGTAAGGGGTAGATAAAGGCTGCTGGGACGCAGCAAACAACTGCAGATCGAAGGGAGCCCGCCGTGGACAATGGTGTCTCTGCGGGAAGCACGGCCTCGACTTCGACCCTCGGGCACATCGCCCTGGGTCTCACCCTTCTCGCGTTCGGTATCGGCCACACCGGGATCATCGACGGTGTCACCGTGGCCAACTCCGTGTCGCTCGCGACATTCCTCGGCGGTCTCGCCCTGTTCGTCCTCGGAGTCATGGAGTACCGGGGCGGCAACGGCTTCAACGGCACCGCGTTCGCGGGCATCGGAGCCTTCTGGTTCACCTGGGCCAACGGCGCCGACGGAAAGGTTTCGGCACATGCGGCCGGCCTGTTCCTCGTGCTGTTCGCCATGCTGGCCCTGACCCTCACGCTCTCGGCGTCGCGCGGGGTGTTCGGCCAGGGCGTGTACGGACTGTTCACCCTCTCCCTGCTGCTCCTGGCGATAGGCGCCTTCGCCGACAACGACGGGCTGGCCAAGGCGGCCGGCTGGGTGGCGGCGCTCTCCGGACTGCTGGCCTGGTACGGGGCCACCGCGGCGCTGGCGAGCTGGCCGGTGGCCTTCGGCAAGGGCTCGCGCGGCGCGGTCGCCGCGAGCTGACGGTTCACGCGGTGTACGAAAAGGCCCCCGGGGGGATCCCCGGGGGCCTTCCTCGTGCATGCGGTCCACGCGGCGTGCGCGGCCGGCGCGGCCTACTCGACGGTGACGGACTTCGCCAGGTTGCGCGGCTTGTCGATGTCCCGGCCCATGGCCAGGGCGGTGTGGTACGCCAGCAGCTGCAGCGGGATGCCCATCAGGATCGGGTCCAGCTCGTCCTCGTTCTTGGGCACGAGGATCGTGTGGTCGGCCTTCTCCTGCTTGGTGTGGGCCACCGCGAGGATCCGGCCGCTGCGGGCCTTGATCTCCTCCAGCGCCGCGCGGTTCTTCTCCAGCAGGTCGTCGTCCGGGACGATCGCGACGGTCGGCAGCGAGGGCTCGATGAGGGCCAGCGGGCCGTGCTTGAGCTCGGAGGCCGGGTAGGCCTCGGCGTGGATGTAGGAGATCTCCTTGAGCTTCAGGGAGGCCTCCAGGGCCACCGGGTAGCCCCGGACGCGGCCGATGAACATCATCGACTTGGCCTCGGCGTACTCGGCGGCCAGCTTCTTGATGTCCTCCTCGCCGTCCAGGATCTCCTGGATCTGCGCCGGCAGCTTGCGCAGGCCGTCGATGATCCGCTTGCCGTCGGTGACCGACAGGTCGCGGATGCGGCCGAGGTGCACGGCGAGCAGCGCGAAGGCCACGACCGTGTTGGTGAAGCACTTGGTGGAGACCACGCAGACCTCGGGGCCGGCGTGCACGTACACGCCGCCGTCGGCCGCGCGGGCGATCGCGGAGCCGACCACGTTGACCACGCCGAGGACGCGGGCGCCCTTGCGCTTGAGCTCCTGCACGGCCGCGAGCACGTCGTACGTCTCACCGGACTGGGAGACCGCGATGTAGAGGGTGTCGGGGTCCACGACCGGGTTGCGGTAGCGGAACTCCGAGGCCGGCTCGGCGTCGGCGGGGATGCGGGCCAGGCTCTCGATGAGGCCCGCGCCGATCAGGCCGGCGTGGTACGAGGTGCCGCAGCCCAGGATCTTGACCCGGCGGATGCCGCGCGCCTCGCGCGGGTCCAGGTTCAGGCCGCCCAGGTGGACGGTGCTGAAGCGGTCGTCGATCCGGCCGCGCAGGACGCGGTCGACCGCGTCGGCCTGCTCGGAGATCTCCTTGTGCATGTACGTGTCGTGGCCGCCCATGTCGTAGGAGGCGGCCTCCCACTCCACGGTCTCGGGCGTGGCGGTGGTCGTCGTACCGGAGGTGGTGTAGGTCCGGAAGTCGTCGGCCTTCAGCGTCGCCATCTCGCCGTCGTCGAGGGTGACGATCTGGCGCGTGTGGGCGACGAGCGCGGCGATGTCCGAGGCGACGAACATCTCCTTCTCGCCGATGCCGAGGACGACCGGGGAGCCGTTGCGGGCCACGACGATGCGGTCGGGGAAGTCGGCGTGCATGACGGCGATGCCGTAGGTGCCCTCGACGACCTTGAGCGCCTCGCGGACCTTCTCCTCCAGGGTGTCGGCCTGGGCGCGGGCGATGAGGTGGACGAGCACCTCGGTGTCGGTCTCCGAGAGGAAGACGACCCCGTCGGCCTCCAGCTTGGAGCGCAGCTCGGAGGCGTTGTCGACGATGCCGTTGTGGACGACGGCGACCTTGTTGTCGGCGTCCAGGTGCGGGTGGGAGTTGATGTCGCTCGGGGCGCCGTGGGTGGCCCAGCGGGTGTGGGCGATGCCGGTGGTGCCGGCGAAGCGCTTGGGGACCCGGGACTCCAGCTCGCGTACGCGGCCCTTGGCCTTGACGACCTTCAGGGCCGCGGCCTTGGGGCTGTTGACGACGATGCCCGCGGAGTCGTAGCCGCGGTACTCCAGTCGCTGCAGGCCTTCCAGCAGCAGCGGTGCCACGTCACGCTTGCCGATGTAACCCACGATTCCGCACATATGGTCTTTCCCCTCCGGAGTTCGGTTGCTCTTGCCGCTGCCCCTGCAGCGCCCCGGCCGTGGCCGGTGTGGTGCTCAGCCTTCGCTCAGCCGCTGCTCAGCCGCTGCTCAGCCGTAGACGATGCGGCGCAGTTGCCGGAGCGAGAGCTCCGGCGGCGCCACGGCGCGGTGCGGCAGTTCGGCCGCGATCCGCTCGAAGATGTCCGCGTTGACCGCGCCCCCGGACTGGAGCTCACGGTGGCGCCGGCGGACGAACTCCTCGGTGCTCTCGTCGAAGTACGCGAGGACGTCGAGCACCACTCGGGCGGCTTCGCCCCGCTGGAGCGAGGTGCTGCGCACCAAGTGGTCGACGAGGTCGTCGTGCGACGGGCGGCGGTCGGGCATCCGTCGATATTGGCGGTACGAGCCGCGGAACGCAAAAATCCTGCCCGGAATCGGGCAGGATCGCGCTGGTCTGGACCAGAGGAGGAGGGAATTCCGGTCTCTGGTGGTTAGAAACGACCCAAAACCGCCGCTTTCGCCGTCGTGAACTCCTCGGCCGTGAGGATCCCCGCCTGATGCAGCTCTCCCAGCTCGCGCAGCCGGCGCAGCAGGGCGTCGTGGTCCTCCGCGGAGGCGAGGGCCGGGTGCGGCATGCGGACCGCGACGGCGGCCGCGACCAGCGCCATCAGGGGGTCCTTCTTGAAGCCGAACAGCTCCACCGTGTGCGGGTCGTACTTCGGCGCCGAGCTCTGGCCCGCGCCGGCCAGGGCGAAGCGGATCCACCCGTTCTCCAGCCCCCGCGACGGGGCCCACTCCACCGACCGCAGATCCGCGACCCTGAACTCCCGGGCCCCGCCGGAGCGTTTCGCCTCCTCCGTCGTCCAGTTCCACTCCAGGCACACCCGGTCCCCGTCGAAGGCGACCGTCCCGTCACCCGCGCCGACCGTGATCGGCACCGCGGGACCCGGCAGGAGGTAGGAGTCGGTGGGCCCGGCGTCCACCTGGTCCAGCAGCAGGGCGTTGCGCACCTCGTCCACGAAGTACTCCGCGACCCCGCCGCGGTCCGGCTCCACGGTCAGCCGGTACGGATCGCAGGCCTCCGGCAGCCGGCCGCCCGTCACCTGGAGCAGCGGGTCGGCGCCGTCACGCAGCCGCAGGCGCAGCCGGCCCGACTTGCGCCCCGGTTCGTAGGAGATCCCGGCCAGCGCGTGCAGCGGGACGAGCACCTCGCCCAGCGTCTGGCGCAGCAGTCCCACGCCCTTGTCGCGGCCCGGCACGATGCGCACCGCGTCCCCGTCGAAGGTCCATGTGCCGTCCTTCTGGATGATTTCCGCCATCCCCCGATTCTTGCAAAGGCCCCACGGGCCCGGTTGGCCTATACCTATGGCCATGAGAGTCCCGCGACGTACGCTCGCCGCCCTCCTGGTCCTCGCCGCCGTCCCCGCGGCCGCCTCCTGCAGCAGCGCCGCCAGGGGGGACGACGCCCGGCCGGGCGACGAGTCCCCGGCCGCGCTCGCACCCTACGAACGGCTCCTGCCGGCGCCCGTCTCCGCCCGGGCCGGCGGCCCGGGGTACGCCTTCGGCCCGGGCACGGTCATCCGTACCGGCCTCGACGGGAACGAGGAGGTGCGCAAGGTCGGCGAACTCCTCGCCGAGCAGTTGCGCGGCCCCAGCGGACTGCCGCTGCCCGTGGTCGACGGCGCGGACGGCGATGGGATCCGGCTGCGGATCGACGGGGAGGCCCGGGGGGCGGGGGAGGAGGGCTACCGGCTGGAGTCCGGGCCCGGCGGGGTCACCCTCACCGCCCGCACGCCCGAGGGCCTCTTCCACGCCGGCCAGACGCTGCGTCAGCTCCTGCCGGTGTCCGGCCCGGGAACGGTGCCGGGCGGCACGGTCACGGACGCGCCGCGCTTCGCGTACCGCGGGGCGATGGTGGACGTGGCCCGCCACTTCTTCCCGGTGGAGCAGGTCAAGCGGTACGTCGACCAGCTCGCGCAGTACAAGGTCAACACCCTGCACCTGCACCTGACCGACGACCAGGGCTGGCGCATCGCGATCGACTCCTGGCCGCGGCTGGCGGAGCACGGGGGCGGCAGCGAGGTCGGCGGCGGCCCCGGCGGGCACTGGACGAAGGACGAGTACCGGGACCTGGTCGCCTACGCCGCGGAGCGGTACGTGGACGTGGTCCCGGAGATCGACATGCCCGGCCACGTGAACGCCGCGCAGGCCGCCTACGCGGAACTGAACTGCGACGGCAAGGCGCGCGAGCGCTACACCGGGATCAAGGTCGGCTTCAGCTCGCTGTGCGTGGGGCAGGAGCGGACCTACGCCTTCATCGACCAGGTGCTGGGGGAGATCGCGGAGCTGACCCCGGGCACGTACCTGCACATCGGCGGCGACGAGGCGCTCTCCACGCCCGCGGCGGACTACGCGGCCTTCATGGACCGCGCGCAGGCGGTGGTGGCCAAGCACGGCAAGACGGTGGTGGCCTGGCACCAGCTCGCGACGGCCCGGCCGGCCAAGGGGGCGGTGCTCCAGTACTGGGGCCACGACCGCACGGCGGCGGCCGAGAAGGCGGCGGTGGCCGCGGCGGCCAAGGCGGGCAGCCCGGTGATCCTGTCCCCGGCGGACCGGCTCTACCTGGACATGAAGTACGACAAGGAGACGAAGCCGGGGCTGGCCTGGGCCGGGTACGTACCCGTGCGCCGCGCCTACGACTGGGACCCGGGGGCCTATCTGACGGGCCTCCCGGAGTCCGCGGTCCTCGGCGTGGAGGCCCCGCTGTGGACGGAGACCATCGCGACCCGGGGCGACTGGGAACTGATGGCCTTCCCGCGCGTCCTGGGCCTCGCGGAACTGGGCTGGTCCCCGGCCGCCACCCACGACTGGACCGCGTACCGCCAGCGCCTGGCAGCCCAGGGCCCCCGCCTGGACGCCCAGGACATCACCTACCTCCGGACACCGGAGGTGCCGTGGACCCGGTGAAGGCCCCTCACAGCGCCGCGGCCGGGTCCTCGTCCGGGGCGCGGCCCGCGTAGGCCTCGGCGAGGAGGTCCTCCTCGGTGGCGCCCAGGCGCCAGTAGCCGGTGAAGCGGACCGCGCGGCGGTCGATGCCGCAGTCCTGGACGAAGTGCCTGCGGACCGCCCGGATCGTCGCGGACTCGCCCGCGATCCAGGCGTACGGGGCTGCGGCGGCGGGCCGTTCGGCCGTGCGGAGGGCGTCCAGGACGCGGTCGGTGCGTTCGGGGCCGGCGCCGGGGTCCCGGACGACCCAGGTGATGTCCGCGCCGGCGGGCGTCGGGAGGTACAGGCGGTCCTCCTCGTGCGGGACCTCGAACCAGGCCCTGACCGGGGTGCCGGCGGGGAGCCGGTCCAGGATCGCGGCGGCCGCGGGCAGCGCGGTCTCGTCCGCGTAGAGGAGGAACGCGTCGGTGGCGGCCGGCGGCCGGAAGCGTACGGACTTGTTCTCCGCGACGGCCGGCCCGATGGCCAGGATCCGGCGGCCGGTCACCGCGCGGCCAGCCCAGGACGAGGCGGGGGAGGAACTCCCGTGCAGGACGAAGTCGATGTCCACCTCGTCCACGCCGCCGGCGGTCCGGCGCTGTTCGCGGACCGTGTACGAGCGCATCACCGGGCGCTCCTCGTCCGGCATCGCGCGCCAGTCCGCGAACCAGGTGTCCTCGTCCGTGGACGGCAGCGCCGTGTGCTCCCGGCCGGCGGGCGGCAGGAAGAGGGAGAGGCTCTGGTCGTAGCCGCCCGAGCGGAAACCGCTCAGGGACGCGCCGCCGAAGGTGATCCGCAGGAAGGAGCGGCCGAGGCGGCGCGTGCGGAGCACTTCCAGTGCGAAGAACCGGAAGTGGGGGGTGTCATCGGCGATGTCGGCGGCTTCGGCGGCTTCGGGTGCGGCGTCCGGGGCGGTGGCGGTCATGCGGTCCCCCTGGGAGTCGGGTCGGTGGCGGGCCGGGCGGCCGCAACGGCGGCGGGGCGGTGCGGCCCGCTGGTGCGAGGGATGCGGCAGAAGGCCCCGGGGCCCGGGTGGGGCGCCGGGGCCGGACGGTCGGGGGCCGGGGGTCAGCCGACCTTCTTGGCGTTCTGGATGGCCTTGGTGAGGTCCTCGACGATCTGCGCGCACTTCTCGTAGGAGTAGATCGGCTCGGTCACCCGGGGGGTGATCTGGCCGGCCTTGACGGCGGGCATCTCGGCCCAGGTCGGCTTGGCCTTCAGCTCCTCCGGCTGGAGGGTGCCGGTGCGGTTGTCGAGGAGGACGACGTCGGCCTTGTACTTGCCGGCGTTCTCCCAGCTGAGGCTCTCGAAGAAGCCGCCCTCGACCTTGTCCGGGGTGATGAACTCGACGCCGAGCGACTGGAAGTACTTCAGGTCGGCGGAGGTGGCCGGGGTGGAGGCGTAGAACAGGTCGGCGGCGCCGGAGCCGACGAGCACCTTGATGCCGGGGTTCGCCTTGGTGGCCTCGCGGAGCTTCGCGGAGGCGGCCTCGAAGCGGGCCTTGGCGTCGACGGTCTTCTTGGCGTTCAGGTCGGCGCCCAGGGCCTTGGCGAGGTCCGCGGTACGGGCCAGGGCCTTGTCCATCGTGACGTCGCCGCCCACGCCGATCGCGGCGGCCGGGGCCAGCTTCAGGATCTTGTCCTTGGAGGCTTCCGGCAGGTACCAGTAGCTGCCCGGCTCCCAGGTGTTGGTCACCAGGAGGTCGGGCTGCAGGGAGGCGTACTTCTCGACGTTGAACTCGTCGTAGACGTTGCCGAGGATCTCGACCTTGGAGATGTCCATCGAGCCGGCCTGCACGTCGGCCTTGCCGTCGGCGGTCTTCGTCGGGCCGAACACGCCCTTGACCTCGACCCCGTAGTCGTGGAGCGCGGCCGCGGTGCCGGTGAAGGCGACGATGTTCTTCGGCGTGGACTTGGCGGTGACGTCCTTGCCCATGTCGTCCTTGAAGCTCCAGGGCCCCGACTGCGCCGCCGCGCCCGTGCCCTTGTCGCCCGAACCGTCCTTCGCGGAGTCGCTGCCGCCGCAGGCGGTGAGCGCGGCCACGAGGCCGAGGGCGCCGCCTGCCGCGAGGAGACCGCGCCGGGTGAGGAGGGAGGAACGGGACTGGGGCATGGGGGTGTCCACTTTCGTCTTGCGTGCGTGCGGGGTCGTGCGGGGTGGCTCGGGCGTTCGATAGGAAGGTTAGCCTAACCTTTGCTGGGCATGGCAAAGGGCCCTCCTCGCGGAGGGCCCCGGCCTGCGCCATCGACCGCCGTCAGCCGGAAAGCCCCAGCTCACGGGCGATCAGCATGCGCTGCACCTCGCTCGTGCCCTCGCCGATCTCCAGGATCTTGGAGTCGCGCCACATGCGGGCCACCGGGTACTCGTTCATGAACCCGTAGCCGCCGTGGATCTGCGTGGCGTCGCGCGCGTTGTCGACCGCCACCGTCGAGGAGTACAGCTTCGCGATGGCCGCCTCCTTCTTGAACGGCTCCCCGGCCACGAGCCGGGAGGCCGCGTCGCGCCAGCCGATCCGGGCCATGTGGGCGCGCATCTCCATGTCGGCCAGCTTGAACTGGATGGCCTGGTTGTCGCCGATCGCCTTGCCGAAGGCGTGCCGCTCCTTGGCGTACTTCACCGACTCGTCCACGCAGCCCTGCGCGAGACCGGTGGCCAGCGCCGAGATGGCGATCCGGCCCTCGTCGAGGATGCGCAGGAACTGGGCGTAGCCGCGGCCCTCCTCGCCGACCAGGTTGGCGAGGGGGACCCGTACGCCGTCGAAGGACAGCTCGCGGGTGTCCGAGGAGTTCCAGCCGACCTTGGAGTAGGGGGCCGCCACCGTGAAGCCGGGGGTGCCCGACGGGACGATGATCGAGGAGATCTCCGGCCGGCCGTCGGCCTTGCGGCCCGTCACGGCGGTGACGGTGACCAGACCGGTGATGTCCGTACCGGAGTTGGTGATGAAGCACTTGGAGCCGTTGATCACCCACGCGTCGCCGTCGCGGACGGCCGTCGTACGGGTGCCCCCGGCGTCGGAGCCGGCTCCCGGCTCGGTGAGGCCGAAGGCGCCGAGGATCTCGCCGGAGCACATCCGCGGCAGCCACTCCCGCTTCTGCTCCTCGGTGCCGAAGAGGTACAGGGGCATCGCGCCGAGCGAGACGCCGGCCTCCAGGGTGATGGCGACCGAGGAGTCGACGCGGGCCAGCTCCTCCAGGGCGATGCCGAGGGCGAGGTAGTCGCCGCCCATGCCGCCGTACTCCTCCGGGAAGGGCAGGCCGAACAGGCCCATGCGGCCCATCTCGCGGACGATCTCGTACGGGAACTCGTGCCGCTCGTACAGATCGCCGATCTTGGGCGCCACCACATCGTGCGCGAACGCCTCGACGGTGCGGCGGAGTTCCTCGTGCTCGGGGGTGAGCCGGTGGTCGAGGGCCATGGTCTTCGTTACTCCTTGTGGGAGAGGGCGCGGACGGTACGGGAGGGGCTGGGTCGCCCCAGCTGCTCGGCCATCCACACGCTCGTGGCGGTGAGGGCGGCCAGATCGACCCCGGTCTCGATGCCGAGGCCGTCGAGCATCCAGACGAGGTCCTCGGTCGCGAGATTGCCGGTGGCGCTCTTGGCGTACGGGCATCCGCCGAGGCCGCCCGCGGACGCGTCGACGGTGGTCACGCCGTGCTGGAGCGCGGCGAGGGTGTTGGACAGGGCCTGGCCGTAGGTGTCGTGGAAGTGGACGCCGATCCGGTCGGTGCCCACGCCCTCCTCGTTGAGCGCGGAGAGGAGGGTCTGCACGTGACCCGGGGTGGCGACGCCGATGGTGTCGCCGAGGCTCAGCTCGTCGCAGCCGAGGTCCAGGAGGGCCTTGGCGACGCCCACCACCTGGTGGACGGGGACCGGGCCCTCCCAGGGGTCGCCGAAGCACATCGAGAGGTAGCCGCGGACGTGCGCCTTGTGCTCCTTGGCGCGGGCCACGACCGGCTCGAACATCGCGAGGGACCCGGCGACGGTGCGGTTGAGGTTGCGGGACGCGAAGGTCTCGGTGGCCGAGCCGATCACGGCGATCCGGGTGGCCCCGAGCGCGAGCGCGCGGTCGAGGCCGCGCTCGTTGGGCACGAGGACCGGCAGCGCGGCTCGCACGTCGGCGAGCAGGGGGAACAGCTCGTCGGCGTCGGCCAGCTGGGGGATCCACCGGGGGTGCACGAAGCTGGTGGCCTCGATGGTGGTGAGCCCCGCGGCGGCCAGCCGGTGCACGAACTCGGCCTTCACATGGGTCGGGACGGAGGTCTGCTCGTTCTGCAGCCCGTCGCGCGCGCCGACCTCGTGGATCCGGACCCGGGCCGGGAGGCCCTCGTCCGCGAAGCTCATCGGAAGCCCGTTCACGCGCCCTCCTCCTCGTCGGCGGTGACCACGGCCAGGACCTGGTCCATGGCGACCGTGGTGCCGGGGGTGACGTCGAGTTCGGTGACGGTGCCGGCGTGCGGGGCGGAGATGACGTGCTCCATCTTCATGGCCTCGACGACGAGCAGGCTCTGGCCGGCGGCCACCTTGTCGCCGACGGAGACCTTGACGACGGTGACGGTGCCGGGCATCGGGGCCGCGAGGGTGTCGGCCCCCGCACTGGCCGCGCCCCGGGCTGCGACGGGGTCGTGGTCCTGGACGTGCCAGCTGTCCGCGTCGCGGCCGAGCCAGGTCCCCTCCGGGGAGGTGGCGTGGCTGAACCGGTGGGTGACGCCGTCCAGTTCGACCGTCAGGTGGCCGGGGGTGAGCTGCACGATCCGGCCCCGCTGACTCACGGCGTCGTCCCCGGCCGGCAGCAGCTCCGTGTCCGGGCCCGTTCCGGCGGGCCGGGTGCGGACCGTCACCGGGTCCTGGCCCGGGAGGCGGAAGTGGTGGACCGTCCAGGCGGGGGTGCCGCCGAGGCGCCAGCCGCTGGCGGCGTCGAAGGGGTCGATCCAGCCCCCGGCGGTGTTTCGGGAAGGGGTGGGGCGGGGGGAAGATCCCCCGGCCAGCAGCGCCGCCGCCGCGTACACCTCGTCCGGGACCCCGTCCGGGAGGAGCTGGTCCAGGTCCCGCTCCACCAGGCCGGTGTCCAGGTCGCCCGACACCACGTCCGGGTGTGCGAGCAGGCGGCGCAGGAAGCCCGCGTTGGTCTGCACCCCCAGGATCACCGTGTCGGCCAGCGCACCCCGCAGCACCCGCAGCGCCGCCGCCCGGTCGGGACCGTAGGCGATGACCTTCGACAGCATCGGGTCGTAGGTCGACCCGGTGTCGACCCCCGCGGCGAGGCCGGAGTCCGTACGGACGGAGCCGCCGGACGGCTCCGACAGCGCCAGCACCGTGCCGCCGGAGGGCAGGAAGCCCCGCGCCGGGTCCTCCGCGCAGACGCGGGCCTCGATGGCGTGGCCGGTGAGGGTGACGTCCGACTGGCCGAAGCCCAGCTCGGCGCCCGCCGCGACCCGGAGCTGCTGCTCCACCAGGTCCAGGCCGGTGACGAGCTCGGTGACCGGGTGCTCGACCTGGAGCCGGGTGTTCATCTCCATGAAGAAGTACGAGGAGGGGTCCCCGCCGGGGACGATGAACTCCACCGTGCCCGCGCCGACGTACCCGCAGGAGCGCGCCGCCTCCACCGCCGCCGCGCCCATCGAGGCCCGCAGCTCCGGTGTCAGCAGGACCGACGGGGCCTCCTCGATCACCTTCTGGTGGCGCCGCTGGAGCGAGCACTCGCGTTCCCCGAGGTGCACCACGTTGCCGTGCGCGTCCGCCAGTACCTGGATCTCGATGTGCCGGGGCCGGTCCACCCAGCGCTCCACGAGCAGGGTGTCGTCGCCGAAGGAGGACTTCGCCTCGCGCCGGGCCGCCGCGATCTCCTCGCCGAGCAGGGCGGAGTCCCGTACCAGCCGCATGCCCTTGCCGCCGCCGCCCGCCGAGGGCTTCAGCAGGACCGGCATGCCGATCTGCTCCGCGGCCGCGACCAGGTCGGCGTCGGACAGCCCGCTGCCCGAGGAGCCGGGCACCACGGGCACGCCCGCGGCCTTGACGGTCTCCTTGGCGCGGATCTTGTCGCCCATCAGGGAGATCGCCGAGGCCGGCGGCCCGATGAAGGCCAGGCCCGCGTCCGCGCACGCGGCCGCGAAGGCCGCGTTCTCCGCGAGGAAGCCGTACCCGGGGTGGACGGCCTCGGCGCCCGTGCGGCGGGCGGCGTCGAGCAGCCGCTCCACCGACAGGTAGCTCATCGAGGCCGCCGCCGGGCCGATACGGACGGCCGTGTCGGCCTCCCGTACGTGCCGGGCGTCCGCGTCGGCGTCGCTGAAGACGGCCACGGACCGGATGCCGAGCTCCCGCAGCGTGCGGATGACGCGGACCGCGATCTCGCCCCGGTTGGCGACCAGAACAGTGCTGAACATCAGTGAGGTCCTCACGTCACATACGGAAGATGCCGAAGCCGCGCTGTGCTTCATCGGTTTGCCCCAGCGGGGCGTTCGCGCACGCGGTCAGTGCCAGCCCCAGCACCTGCCGGGTCTCCATCGGGTCGATGACCCCGTCGTCCCACAGCCGCGCCGTGGCGTAGTAGGCATTGCCCTGCTCCTCGTACTGCGCCCGGACCGGGGCCTTGAAGGCCTCCTCGTCCTCGGCGGGCCACTCCTGGCCCGCGCCCTCGATCTGGTCGCGCTTGACCGTCGCCAGGACCGAGGCCGCCTGCTCGCCGCCCATCACGGAGATCTTGGCGTTGGGCCACATCCACAGGAAGCGGGGGCTGTAGGCCCGCCCGCACATCGAGTAGTTGCCCGCGCCGTACGAGCCGCCGACCACCACGGTGAGCTTGGGGACCCGGGTGCAGGCCACGGCCATGACCATCTTGGCGCCGTGCTTGGCGATGCCGCCGGCTTCGTAGTCCCGGCCGACCATGAAGCCGGAGATGTTCTGGAGGAAGAGCAGCGGGATGCCGCGCTGGTCGCACAGCTCGATGAAGTGCGCGCCCTTCTGGGCCGACTCGGAGAACAGGATGCCGTTGTTGGCGACGATCCCGACCGGGTGCCCGTGGATCCGGGCGAAGCCGGTGACCAGGGTCTGGCCGAACTCCGCCTTGAACTCCTGGAAGCGGGAGCCGTCCACGATGCGGGCGATGATCTCGCGGGCGTCGTAGGGGGTGCGGGAGTCGACGGGCACCGCGCCGTACAGCCCGTACGGGTCCACCTTGGGCTCCTCGGGAGCCTCGACCGACCAGGGCAGGGCCTGGCGCTCGGGCAGGGTCGCCACGATGTTCCGTACGATCCGCAGCGCGTGGGCGTCGTCCTCCGCGAGGTGGTCGGTGACCCCGGAGACCCGGGAGTGGACCTCGCCGCCGCCCAGCTCCTCGGCCGTGACCACCTCGCCGGTGGCGGCCTTCACCAGCGGCGGGCCGCCGAGGAAGATCGTGCCCTGGCCGCGGACGATGACGGCCTCGTCGCTCATGGCCGGGACGTACGCGCCGCCCGCCGTGCAGGAGCCGAGGACGGCGGCGATCTGCGGGATGCCGGCCCCCGACATGCGGGCCTGGTTGTAGAAGATGCGGCCGAAGTGGTCCCGGTCGGGGAAGACCTCGTCCTGCATGGGGAGGAAGGCGCCGCCCGAGTCGACCAGGTAGAGGCAGGGGAGACGGTTCTCCAGGGCCACCTCCTGGGCGCGCAGGTGCTTCTTGACGGTCATCGGGTAGTACGTGCCGCCCTTGACGGTGGCGTCGTTCGCGACGATCACGCACTCGCGGCCGCTGACCCGGCCGATGCCGGCGATGACCCCGGCGGCTGGGGCCGCGCCCCCGTACATCCCCTCGGCGGCCAGCGGGGCCAGCTCGAGGAAGGGGGACCCGGGGTCCAGGAGGGCGTCCACGCGATCGCGCGGCAGCAGCTTCCCGCGGGCCGTGTGGCGGGCGCGGGCCTTCTCGCCGCCGCCGAGCCGGGCCGCCTCCAGGCGGGCCCGCAGGCCCTCGGAGAGCTCGCGGTGGGCGGCCTCGTTGGCCCGCCAGGCGTCGGACGCCGGATCGGCGGCGCTCGTCAGCACTGGTGCCTGCTGCATCGGTCGAGCTCCCTTGCTCGGTGGCTTGCTCGGTGCGCTCCGGTTCATTCGGTTAATGAGCGTTAACGCATGTGGGACTTAGGTTAACGACCGCTAACGGCCCTGTCTAGAATGGATTCCCATGAGCACCAGAGCGGCCGCCCCGACCCGGCGCGAGCAGATCCTCGGCGAGGCTGCGCGCCTCTTCGCCGAGCGAGGTTTCCACGGCGTGGGCGTGGACGAGATAGGGGCCGCGGTGGGTATCAGCGGCCCCGGCCTGTACCGGCATTTCGCGGGCAAGGACGCGATGCTCGCCGAGCTGCTCGTCGGCATCAGCGAACGGCTGCTCACGGGCGGCCGGCGCCGGGTGGAGGAGGCGGCCGGTGACCCGTCCGGTGACCCGTCCGGAGTACTGGCCTCCCTCATCGACGGCCACATCGACTTCGCGCTCGACGACCGGGCGCTGATCACCCTCCACGACCGGGAGCTGGACCGGCTGCGGGAGGCCGACCGCAAGCTCGTGCGGCAGCTCCAGCGCAAGTACGTCGAGCTGTGGGTCGACGTCGTGCGCGAGCTGCACCCGGAGGTGGGGGAGGCGCAGGTGCGCGTCTCCGTGCACGCGGTCTTCGGCCTGCTGAACTCCACCCCGCACCTCGCGGCGCTCGGCCGGGACGCGACGGAGTCGCTGCTGCGCCGGCTCGCGAACGGCGCCTTCGGGGCGCTGTCGGGATGAGCGGCCGCGTCCGCAGGTCGGGATGGACGGGACGGCTCCGGGTGCTCGGCGGCAGAATGGGCCGCATGCCGAAGCCGATAGAGACGCCTGTGCCCAGCCGAGCCGAACTCATCGACCACCTGGTCCGGACGCGGATCGCGGGGGACGTCGCCACTCCGCGCGACAACAACCTCTCCCACTACCGCAAGCTCGCCAACGGCGACCGGCACTACTGGCTGGGCCTGGAGCTGGGCGACCGCTGGACCGACGAGCAGGACGTCCTCGCGGTGATGGCCGAACGCTGCGGCGTCGTGGACGACCCCGGGCACCGCGTCGGCCAGGACACCATCGACCCCGAACTCACCGTGGCCGCGCTGGACCGGATGGCGGCGCGGTTGCGCAAGGCCGCGCTGGACCGGCAGAGCGTGCTGCTGGCGACGGGGCACCCGGGCGGGCTGCTGGACGTGCACCGGGCCACGGCCGACGCGTTGCGCTCCGCGGGGTGCGAGATCGTGGTGATCCCGGCGGGGCTGGTCGCCGACGAGGGGTCGGTGTGGCAGTTCGCGGACGTCGCGGTGCTGGAGCGGGGGGCGACGCTGTGGCACACCCACTCGCCGGAGCCGATGGCGGCCATCCTGGACGCGCTGGCGGCTCACGGCCGCCCTCAGCCCGACCTGGTCGTCGCCGACCACGGCTGGGCGGGGTGCGCGGCGCAGCGCGGGCTGGACGCGGTGGGGTACGCCGACTGCAACGACCCGGCGCTGTTCCTGGCCGAGGCGGAGGGGACACTCCAGGTGGCGGTGCCCCTGGACGACCACGTCCGTGACCCGCGGTTCTACGACCCGATGGTCGCTTATCTGCTGGGGGCGGCGGGCCTGCTCTAGCCCTGGCCGGGCGGTGCGGGCTCCTGGGTGCGTCGCCTCAAGCGCCGGCGGGGCTGGGGGTGGCCTGGGTGCTGGGCTGGGCTGGCTGCGGGTGGGGGCCGGTGCCGGGGGCGGGGTGGGGTGTCGGCCTGGACTGCATGATTTAGGCGCCCTGACGGGAACTTTCGACAGTTGTGGCTTCTTTGCGCGCCACAAATCACGCTTTACGTCCCGGCCAACACCCCACCCCGCCCCCGTCCCCGGCCCGGCACTCCGCAGCCTCCGGCCCTGGGGGTCTTTGAGTACCGGCCGGGCGGGCCATTGACCTCGGCCGGGCGGGTTCCGACCTCGCCCGGGCGGTGCGCGTTCCGGGCTGGGTGTCCCTGTCCCCGGCCGGGGTGTGTCCTTTCAGCCGTCCGGCGTTTGAGGACCGGGGTCTGGGGCGGAGCCCCGGGTCTTTGGGGTCCGGGCGCAGCCCGGGACCCCCCTCTTCAGCCTCGCCGGCGTTTGAGGCGCGGGTCCGGGCTGGCCCGGGGAAGGGTGGAAGGGCGGGTAGGGGAGCTCCGGCCCGCAGGGCAGCCCGGTGCGGCCCGGCCCGGCGGGGGTGTCAGGGGGTGGTCAGGGCCGCTGGGAGGGGGGTGGTGTGGAGGACCGTGAGGCCTGAGACGGCTCGGGTGAGGCAGACGTACAGGCGGCGCAGGCCGGTGCGTTCGTCGGGTTCGCCGGAGACGACCTCCGACGGTTCGTGGAGGACGACGTAGTCGTACTCCAGGCCCTTCGCGAGGGATGCCGGGACCAGTGTCAGGCGGGACTCCGCCGTGGTTTCCTCGCCGGGCGAGAGGTAGGGCAGGCCCGCCTCCAGCAGTGCCTCCCCGAGCTCCGCGATCCGCGCGTCCGCCGCGATCAGCCCGATCGACCCCTCGTGCACGAGGGAGGCCCGGCACGCCGCGACGACCGCCGCCGGGAGGTCGGCGGGGGAGGCGGTCTCCGAGACGATCAGGGAGCCCGGGGTCTCACGGACCGAGGAGACCGGTGACAGGCCCGGGGAGATCGCCGGCAGCAGGCGTGAGGCGTAGGCGATCACCTCGCGCGGTACGCGGAAGCCCGCCGTGAGTTCCTCCAGCACCGCGCCCGGCTTGCCCAGGTGCCCCAGCGCCTCGTCCCAGCTGCGCGTCGCCCACGGCGTCGTGCCCTGCGCGAGGTCGCCGAGGACCGTCGCGGAGCCCGTCGTGCAGCGCCGGCCGACCGCCCGGTACTGCATCGGGGACAGGTCCTGGGCCTCGTCGATGACGACATGGCCGAGCGAGTGCGTGCGCTCCACCAGGTCCGCCGTCTCGTCGATGAGGACCAGGTCCGCCGCCGACCACTTCACCGACTTCACGCTGCGCGCCGGCTTGGACCACAGGAGCAGCGACTGCTCGTGCGCGGACAGGATCCCGTCCGCGTGCGCGGCCAGGAACTCCGGGTCGGAGAGGAGGCGCAGCACCAGCTTGGCCGGTTCCACCAGCGGCCAGACCGCCTTGACCACGGCCTTCACGGCGGGATTGCGCGCCACCGCGTCCTGGACCCGGTCGTCCGGGGCCTCGCCCGCCTGCTCCATCCGTACGAGGACCGCGTGCGCGATCCGCTGCGGGAGGGCGTCGCGGGCGGCTCCGTAGCGGATGTCGCGGTTCTGGAGCTCGGCGACGATCTCGGCGATCTCGTAGGCGGGCACCCGCCAGCGGCGCGAGCCGCGGACCACCATCAGCGGTTCGGCCGGCTCCGACACGTGCGAGTGGACCGCGCGGCGCAGTACCTCCGCCATCCGGGCGTCGCCCTTGATCACGGCGGTTTCGGCGGCGTCCGCGCCGCGCACCTCCAGGTCCGCGCGGGAGACCAGGTCGTCGACCGTGGCCTGCTTGACCTCCAGCTCGCCCAGGGCGGGCAGGACCTGCTCGATGTAGTGCAGGAAGGAACGGTTCGGCCCGATGACCAGGGTGCCGGTACGGGCGAGGCGGTCGCGGTGCGCGTACAGGAGGTACGCGACACGGTG
Source organism: Streptomyces sp. NPDC002104 (assembly GCF_053593795.1). Taxonomy (NCBI): domain Bacteria; kingdom Bacillati; phylum Actinomycetota; class Actinomycetes; order Kitasatosporales; family Streptomycetaceae; genus Streptomyces; species Streptomyces sp. NPDC002104. The sequence goes on from NZ_JBSFDF010000006.1 coordinate 226,750, forward strand.
CAGGCCGACGGCCGTCTTGCCCGTGCCGGGGCCGCCCTGCACGCAGACGGAGCCCGACAGGCCGGAGCGGACGATCTCGTCCTGCTCGGGCTGGATCGTGGCCACGATGTCGCGCATGGGGCCGACGCGCGGGCGCTCGATCTCCTGCTGGAGCAGCTTGCTGACGGCCGCGGCCTCGGCGGGGTCGGAGAGGTGCTCGTCCTCGTACGCGGTCAGCTCGCCGCCGGTGTAGCCGAAGCGGCGGCGCAGCCCGATGTCCTGGGGGTCGTTCTTGGAGGCCCGGTAGAAGGGCTGGGAGACCGGCGCGCGCCAGTCGATCACCATCGGATCGCCGCCGGCGTCGTGGACGTGGCGGCGGCCGATGTAGAACTGCTCGCCCTCCGCGCCCTCGGCGAGCTCCGCGCCGGGCGCGTGCAGGTAGTTGAGGCGGCCGAAGAAGAGCGGGGTGTGGGCGAGGTCGGCGAGGGCCTTGATCCGGTCGTCGATCTGGGCCTGGAGGACGATCGCGTTGACCCAGTTCGCGGTGACGTCGCGGATGTCGAGGTTCTCGACGTCCTCGCGCATCGCGCGGAGCGCGGACCGGGAGGCGGCGAGGTGGGCGCGCTCGCGGCCCAGGGGATCGGTGACGGCCCGGCCGGATGCCGGTGCGGTGTCGGGGCCGGTGTCGGGGTCTGCGTCGGGGTCGGTGACGTGGGCGTGCGCGGGCACGGAACTGCCTCCATCTGCTGAGGACCTGCGTGATGCGGCCGGACGGGCCCGCCGGTTTCCGAGCGGCGGGCGGCGCTCCCGGTGGCGCGGCGGGAGGCGGCAAGAGCGGAGATTCTAGTCCTCGCGCAGGCGCTGCGCGAATGGATATCGCGGGGGATGAAGCGGGTTGTGGTGGTGACCCCGTACGGGGGGTGTTCGGGGCGTGTCCTCCTTCGGACAGAGCCCGTAGGGGGCGGCATGGGCCGGGAGGAGGATGCCGGAGACCTGCAGGTTCAGCCCTCAGGGCGATGTGACGAGCCGGTCGAAAACCGACCATGGATACATGAGCACCGCAACCTGCACCCCGGTCCAGGGTCGCCGCCCCCGCGGCGCCACCGCCACTTCCCTCATCCGCCCCCGCCACAGCGCCGGCAGCGTCCTGCGCGCGGCCAAGGTCTTCGCGGCGACCGCCGTGAGCGTCGTCGTCCTCGGTGAATACGCCGAGGACGCGGGCGTCATACGCCGCTAGTGCCGTGCCGGGCGGCGTGACCCGGTGAACCTTTCCGGTCACAGCACTAGGGACCGTGCCGGGCGGCTCCGCGCGGATGCCGGTTGGTGATCCACTAGGGTCGCGCCGTGACCCGGAGTCCCGAGCCCAGCCGCTCTCCGTCGCCCCGCGCGGGTGTGCTGCTCGCGGGCCTCGTGCTCGTGCTCGGCGTGCTCTGCGTCGCCCTGCGCATTCCCGTGGCCGAGGCCCTCGCCCCGGGGCTCTCCGCCGCCGAGTGGAGTCCGCCCGCCGCGTATCCGCCCTTCGCGGCCATCCTCTTCGCCCCGGCCGCCTGGCTGCCGACCGGCGTACTGAAGGCCGTCCTGGTGGGGGGCAGCGCCGGGCTGTTCGCCCTGCTGATCCTGCTGTCGTGCCGCCTGGCGGGGCTGCGGGCCCGGCCGGGGGCCTTGCTCGCCGCCACCGTCGCCGGGCTGTGGTTGGAGCCGCTGCTGCAGAGACCGCTGTCCGGCCAGATCGCCCTGGCCCTGGCCTGCCTCGTCCTGTGGGACCTGCACCGGCCGCGCGGCGCCCTCGGGAGGGGCTTCGCGCTGGGCGCGGCCGCCGGGATCACCCTGACCCCGGCGCTGCTGATCCCGTACCTCCTGCTGACCGGCCAGGTCAGGGCCGGGCTGACCGCGCTGGGCGCCTTCGCGGGCACCGGGCTGCTCGGACTGCTGGTCCTCCCGGGTGCCTCCGCCGAGTTCTGGTCCCGGCACCTGCCCGCGGGCGGCCGCCCGCTCCTGCTGGACCGGCCCCAGCTGTGGGTCTGGAGCGTGCCCCTGCTCACGGCCCTGCTCGCGGCCGCCCTGCGCAGGCGGCCGCGCCGGCCGGCCGCGGGGGAGGCCGCGGGTGAGGCCGCCGGTGAGGCCGGCGGTGAGGCCGCCCGGGAGGCCGGCCGGGATCAGCCGTCGGCCAGCAGCTCGTCGGCGTCCATGATCCGGTAGGCGTAGCCCTGTTCGGCCAGGAAGCGCTGACGGTGCGCGGCGAAGTCCTGGTCGATGGTGTCGCGCGCGACGACCGAGTAGAAGCGCGCCTCGTGGCCGTCCGCCTTCGGCCGCAGGACGCGGCCGAGGCGCTGGGCCTCCTCCTGGCGGGAGCCGAAGGTGCCGGACACCTGGATGGCGACCGTGGCCTCGGGCAGGTCGATGGAGAAGTTCGCGACCTTCGAGACGACCAGCACGCTGATCTCCCCCTCGCGGAAGGCGTTGAAGAGCTTCTCGCGCTGCGCGTTGGAGGTCTCGCCCTTGATGACGGGCGCGTCGAGGTGCTCACCGAGCTCGTCGAGCTGGTCGATGTACTGCCCGATGACCAGGGTCTGCTCGCCCGCGTGCTTGCGCACCAGCGCCTCGGTGACCTTCCGCTTCGTGGCGGTGGTCGCGCAGAAGCGGTACTTCTCCTCCGTCTCGGCGGTCGCGTAGGCGAGGCGCTCCGAGTCGGTGAGGTTCACGCGGACCTCGACGCAGTCGGCCGGCGCGATGTAGCCCTGCGCCTCGATCTCCTTCCACGGGGCGTCGAACCGCTTGGGCCCGATGAGGGAGAAGACGTCGGACTCGCGGCCGTCCTCGCGCACCAGCGTCGCCGTCAGGCCGAGGCGCCGGCGGGCCTGGAGGTCGGCGGTGAACTTGAACACCGGGGCCGGCAGCAGGTGGACCTCGTCGTAGAGGATCAGGCCCCAGTCCCGGGAGTCGAAGAGCTCCAGGTGCGGGTAGATGCCCTTCCGCTTCGTCGTCAGCACCTGGTACGTGGCGATCGTGACGGGCCGGATCTCCTTGCGCGTACCGGAGTACTCGCCGATCTCCTCCTCCGTCAGCGAGGTCCGCTTGATCAGCTCGTGCTTCCACTGGCGGGCGGAGACGGTGTTCGTGACCAGGATCAGCGTGGTCGCCTTCGCCTTCGCCATCGCGCCCGCGCCGACCAGCGTCTTTCCGGCGCCGCAGGGCAGCACGACCACGCCGGAGCCGCCGTGCCAGAAGCCCTCGACGGCCTGCTGCTGGTAGGGACGCAGCGCCCAGCCGGTCTCGTCGAGCTCGATCGGGTGCGCTTCGCCGTCCACGTACCCGGCGAGGTCCTCGGCGGGCCAGCCCAGCTTGAGCAGGGTCTGCTTGATCTGCCCGCGCTCGGAGGGGTGCACGGCGACGGTGTCGGCGTCGAGGCGCGCGCCGACGAGCGGGGCGATCCGCTTCGACCGCAGGATCTCCTCCAGCACCGGCCGGTCGGTGCTGGTCAGGACCAGTCCGTGGACGGGGTGCTTGGAGAGGGTGAGGCGGCCGTAGCGGGCCATGGTCTCGGCGACGTCGACGAGCAGGGCGTGCGGGACGGGGTAGCGGGAGAACTCCACGAGCGCGTCCACGACCTGCTCGGCGTCGTGCCCGGCGGCCCGCGCGTTCCACAGCCCGAGCGGGGTGATCCGGTACGTGTGGATGTGCTCGGGAGCGCGCTCCAGCTCCGCGAAGGGCGCGATGGCGCGCCGCGCGGCCGCGGAGAGCTCGTGGTCGATCTCCAGGAGGAGGGTCTTGTCGCTCTGGACGATGAGGGGCCCGTTCACGCACGTCCCTTTCGGCGCGGGAGGACCGCCCGGACGCGGGCGGCCAAACCTCCAGTCTGCCGCATCGCCGCGCGGGCCGAGCGGTTCTGGGCGCTACGGGTCCCGGGGCGGGACCAGCGGCGCGGTCGGGACGGGCGCGGTCAGGCCGTCGGCGCGGAGGCGGTGGACGCGGTGGCGGCGCCGGCGGTGGCGGGCGTGGAGGCGGCGAAGGCGAGGATCTCGGGGACGGCTGCGCGCAGGGTGGGGAAGTGGCGGTGGGCCTCCGGGTGGGCCTCGGGGGTGTTGACCGTCCAGACCGTCATGCCGGCCGCGAGGCCCGACCGGACGCCCGAGGGGGCGTCCTCGACGACCAGGCAGTGGGCCGGGTCGGCGCCCAGGAGGGCCGCGCCCCGCAGGTACGGGACCGGTGAGGGCTTGCCCTCCGCGACGGCGGCGGCGTCCACGAGCACCGGCGGCACGGGCAGCCCGGTGCGGTCGAAGCGGCCGCGCACCCGGTGTGCGTAGTTCGAGGTGACCAGGCCCCAGCTCCCCGGGGGCAGGGCGGTCAGCAGCTCGGCCGCGCCGTCGAAGGCGGCGTAGCTGCCGGAGCGGACGTCCTCGTCCTCCAGCTCGTGCAGCGCGGCCAGGCACGCGTGCGGGTCCAGGTCCGGGGCGACGGCGGCGAAGGTCTCCATCGGGCGGGTCCGCAGGGCCACGGCGTACACCGTGTCCGGGTCCAGTCCGTGGCGGCCGGCCCAGGTCGCCCAGACCCGGCGCTGGTTGGCGACGGCGTCGACGAGGGTGCCGTCCACGTCGAACAGGACGTGGCGGGCGTACGGGGCGGGAGAGGTGTGCGGGACGGGAGAGGCGTGCGGGGCGGGTGAGGTGGTTTCGCTGGTCACCGGCGGATCATGCCAGGCCGCGCAGGAGCAGCTCCAGGCCGCCCTCGAACTCCCGGTCCGGGGTGACCGTACGGGCGTCGCGGGCGGTGGCCGTCATGTACGGGAACTCGTCCGCGGGCAGACCGGCGATGGCGGTGGTGCCGGGTCCGGCCAGCGGCCCGAGGTGTTCCAGCTGCGTGGCGCCGATCACGTAGGAGATGAGCGCGCGCAGTGCGATGACCCGCTGCTCGGCTTCGACGCCGGCCTCGGTGAGGACGCCGAGGACGGTCTCCGACCAGCGCAGCCCGCTCGGCGAACGGTGCCGGTGCGTCAGGGAGAGCGGCAGGGCCGCCGGGTGGGAGCCCATGGTGTCGCGCAGGCGGCGGGCCAGGACCGTGATCCGGCCGGGCCAGGGACCCGGGGGCGGCGGGGTGGTGTCGACGCCGCTGAGGACGAGTTCCACGACGAGGGCCTCGAGTTCCTCGCGGCCCGGGACGTAGCGGTACAGGGCCATGGGGCTGATGCCGAGCTCGGTGGCGACGGCGCGCATGGACAGGCCGTCGAGCCCGTCGCGGTCCATGACGGCGAGGGCGGCGGCGGCCAGTTGGCCGGGGGTGTGTGAGCGGGGGCGCGGCATGACGGTTGACAGCGTACGGCATACGCCTACGCTGGAGAGGTAGGCGTACGGCATACGCTAACGCCCGTCGAGAGAGGCCTTCCCATGCTCGAACCCGGATCCGTGGTGCCCGCACGCCTGCTCACGCCGGTCACCCCCGTGGAGTCCCTGACTCCCACGGCGCCCGTCACTCCCATGGCGCCCGTCACTCCCATGGCGCCCGTCACTCCCATGGCGCCCGTCGCCCCCGTGGCGTCCGTCGCCCCGGTCACCTCCGACGCGGGAGGGGCCGTCCCCGTCCCCGACCCGGAACGGCTCGTCCATCTGCAGTTCCGGCGCTTCGCCGGCTGCCCCGTCTGCCACCTCCACCTGCGGTCCGTCGTCCGCCGGCACGCGGAGATCGAGGCCGCCGGGATCCGCGAGATCGTGCTCTTCCACTCCTCCGCGGAGCAGCTGCGCCCGCACACCGCCGACTTCCCCTTCGCCGTGATCGCCGATCCGCGGCAGCGGCTGTACCGGGAGTTCGGCGTGGAGTCCTCACCGCGCTCCCTGCTGGACCCGCGCGCCTGGGGCCCGGTGCTGCGGGCGATCGCCCGGTCGGCCGTCGAGGTGGCGCGCGGCCGGGAGCGGCTCCCCGCGCGGCGGCAGCCGGGAGGGCGGTTCGGGCTGCCCGCCGACCTGCTGATCGGGCCGGACGGGAGGGTGCTGGCGGCCAAGTACGGGGAGCACGTCTACGACCAGTGGTCCGTCGACGAACTGCTCGGGCTGGCGGCGGCGGCCCGATACCGATACCCGGTGGGGAACGGGGGAGCGCCTGCGTAGGGTCGGCGCATGAGCAGAGATCAGCAGGGATTCGTTCCGCCGGCCGAGCAGTTCGAGGTGCCCGTCCGGCTCGTCGGGGAGGGCTTCCGGCTGGAGCCGCTCGGGCCCGAGCACAACGAGGGCGACCTCGCCGCCTGGAGCGGGAGCATCGCGCACGTGCGCGCGACGCCCACCTTCCTGGGTGACTGGCCCCCGTACGAGGCCATGAGTCCCGAGGAGAACCTCGCCGACCTGGTGCGCCACGCACGCGACTTCGCCGAGCGGCGCGGGTTCACGTACAGCGTCCTGGAGGGGGAGCGGGACGGCGAGGGCGAGGTCATCGGCTGCCTCTACATCTACCCCGCGCGCGCGGAACCGGGTCGCGTACGGGTCAGTTCCTGGGTGCGCGGCGACCGGGCCGCGCTCGACAGGACGGTGTACGAGACCGTCACGCGCTGGCTCGCCCAGCACTGGCCCTTCGCGGCGGAGCGCATCGACTACGCGGCGAGGTGAGCCGGTACGGGCCCGGTACGAGCCCGGTACGAGACCTCCCTACGCGCCCAAGTGCTCCAGCGGCCCCGCCGGGTAGGGGGACTCCGGCGGGAGCAGGGCCCGCGCCGCCTCCGGCGCGCCGGAGCGGAGCAGGCCGTGGATCTCCCGGGCCAGCGGGGTGACATCGCGGATCGAGACCGTCCACGCGTCGGCGTAGGCGCGCGACATCGGTCCGGACAGGCCCAGTTGGAGCGAGCGGTACGGCAGCGGGTTCAGGTGCAGATCGCGCTCCGGGTCCCACTGCACCCGGGCGGGAGCGGTGCGCAGCGTGCTCGCCCAGGCCTCCCGGTCGGTGTGCACGCCGGGTACGTAGTGCGACAGGCAGGCGCCGGCCAGGGCCCGGTCGAAGCCGGCCCGGGTGATCTCCACGGCCAGGACCGTCTCCTGATCGGCCTTGGTGGCCCACCCGCAGCGGTACATCATCCACAGGAACGACGGCTTGACCCAGGTCATCCGCTCCCGCTTCCAGGCGGCCGGGAAGCGGCCCTCACGGGCGGCGGGCACCCCGATGCGGGGGCGGTAGGCCTGGTACACGGTGACGGTGCCGGCGGTGTGCGCGGCGCGGATCTGGTGGCGCGGGACGGCGCCGGCGGGGACGTCGGGGACGGCGTCGCCGCCGGGGTCGGCGCAGGGGATGGTCGCTTCGGGCATGGGCCCAGGGTGCGGGCCCGTGCACCGTCCGGGCCAGGGGATTTCTCCCCGCGGCGCGCGGCGACGGCCTAGATCTGGTCCTCCTCCAGTTCCGCGACCCCGGTGATCCGGTGCAGCGCGAAGGTCCGTACCTCGTCCGCCGTGTGGTCGTAGCCCGTGACGAAGCCGCCCTCCACGCGCACCGGGGCGATGACCCGCTGGCTCGCCGCGCCGTCGGCGTTGACGTAGCCGATCCACACCGCCGAGCCGGTGAGCGCGGCCGCCTGCACGGTCGCCAGCGTCTCCGCCGCGCTCGTGCGCGGGAGTTCGCCCGGGGCGCCGGAGCCGGCCGCCGTGGAGGCGGCACCGCCCGCCGGTTCCTTGCGGACCGCCGTCGCCGCCAGGTCGCCCGCGCGGATCGCCCGTACGGCCGCCCCCAGCAGTGTCGAGTCCGGCACCGGCGGCCCGTCCGGGACCGGTACGGGCAGGGCGCGCGCCGGGGTGCGGTGGGCGTCGGCGCGGGAGACCAGCACGTCACCCGTACGGGATTCCGCGGCCGGGGCGTACCCCATGGCCCGCAACCCGTCGAGCAGCGCCGTCGGTTCGGCCTGCGCCGCCAGGACGGTCGGCGCGAGGCGGCGCAGCCCGAGGCCCGCGGACCGCTTGTCGGCGAGGATCTCGTTCAGCATGCCGTCGTCGTCGCAGCGCACGTACGAGGAGGCCGCGCCGACCCGGAGGTGCCCGTGCCGCCGGGCCACGTCGTCGATGAGGTACGACAGCGGCTGCGGCACCGGCGTGCGGCTGTGCTCGGTGAGGAAGGACTGCAGGTCGACGGCGGTGTGCCCGGCGTCCAGGGCGCGGCGCACCGACCCGGGCGTGAAGCGGTACACGGTGGCACCGCCCTTGGACTCCACCTCCGCCAGCACGGCCAGCACCTCCGCGAGCGCCCGCCGCAGCGGCCCCGGGGCCACCGCCGTCAGGTCGGCCTGGAGCAGTACGTGGTCCACGGGCTCGGGCAGCAGCGGCGCGAGCAGCGGCGCCGGGTCGCGCCCCTCCAGCAGCGCCCGGCCGGGCGCGGCGAGCGCGCCCCGGCCGGTGACGCCGAGGACCTCCGCCTCGGTCAGCGTCCAGCGCGCCAGACGGGCGCGCAGTTCGCTCGTGCCGCGCACCGGCCGCTCCCACTCCAGGCGGGCGAGGAGCGTGGCCGGGTCGGCGGAGCCGCCCTCGGGGAGGGCCGCGAGCAGGCCGAGGACGCGCCGGCGCACCTCGGCGGCGGCGGAGCGGTCCAGATCGGCGCCGAGCGCCGACAGGGTACGGCCCTTCGCGTCCTGTTCGCCGACCAGGCCCGGGGTCCGGGTGGCGGTCAGCCAGGCCGCCGCCAGCGCCGACCAGCGCTCGGCGGGCGGGAGTTCGAGCCAGTCGTCGAAGGCGGGGGTCGGGGCGTACCGCTCGTCGGCCTCGCCGTCGCTGGCCAGCAGACCGGCCGCGTAGGACAGTTCGATCCAGAACGCCGCCGACGGCTCGTCGGTGTCGAGCGTCGCCGCCGTCCGCTTCAGGTCGCGTACGGAGAGCCCGCCCGCCCGGAGCACCGCCGGACCGGTGTGCTCCCAGGACTTCACCAGCTCCTCGACCGTCGACAGCGCCGCCAGTGCCTGGCCGGCGGCGTTCGCGTCCACAAGCTGTGGACGGTGCTCGCGGTGCGCGGGAACCGCCGGGGCCAGCGGCTCCGTCACCCGGTGCGCGAGCCCGCCGCGCAGGTGCAGGGCCACCTCGCGCGGCAGCAGCACCGTGCGCGCGGAGGCGGGCAGCAGCAGGCCGCGGTCGCGCAGCCAGCGCACCGGAGGCGTCGGATGGGGCGTCACCTCCCCGTACGGAGGCCCCCAGACGAGCCGGCCCAGCACCTGGTGGGCCTCCGCCGGAGCCTCGTCGAGCAGCGCCGACATCCGTACCGGGTCGGTGAACAGGCCCGTCAGCGCGGTCACCGCCGACACCGGGTCGTGCGTGGCGGGCAGCCCGACGGCCGCCACGATCTCCTGGATCCGGGTCGGCGACATGCCGGCCGTGGCCTCGGCGACGGTGGGGCCGAGCCCGGTCGGGGAGGGCCGGGTGGCGGAGGGGGCGAGCAGTTCGCGGGCGGTGCGGACCAGGCGCAGCCGTTCGTCGTCGCCCCAGACCAGGGCCTGCTCGCGCAGGGTGGCCAGGGCCCGGGGGAGTTCGGCGCGGGCCCCGTTGTCGGCGCCGGAGGTGGTGCCGGTGTCCCCGCTGAGCAGGGACTCCAGCACCGCGTACGGGCAGGGCTCGGGGCCCACCGCGAGCGCCTCGGCGGCCTGCAGCGCGAACCGGTCCAGGCGGTCCAGGGCGCGCACCACCGAAGCCCGCGTCCCGGCCCGGGTGGCCAGCTGCGTCACGTCCCCGGGGACGGGGCTCAGCAGGTCCGGCCGGGCGCGCAGCAGGGCGCCGAGCCCGTCGTCGTCACGGGCGCGCAGCGCTTCGGCGAGGGAGCGCGGAGCGCTTCCCGCGGTGCTCGGGTCAGGCACGGTCGTCGCCTCCTGGTCGCGTCGGCCGGTCAGTCGGCCGGTCCCCATCCGGTCAACGGTATCCGCTGCGCCCCCGGCCGCTCCACGGGCGCACGCGCTACCTTCGCTGGAGGTGGCACGGGAGGAGCCGGGGCGTGGGGATCGAGAGCGACCATCTGGTCTACGAATATCTGAGCCGGGTCGGGGACTTGGCGCAGCGCAGGCAGTTGTCGTCCGGGGACCGGATGCGGCTGGTGGCGGGGCTGCGGGACGAGATCGACCGGCGCCGGGCGAAGTACGAACCGGAGACGGCGGCGGCGGTGCGGCGGATCCTCGAGCGGATCGGCACGCCGGAGGAGGTCCTGGACACGCGGTCGGCGCGGGGCGGTGCCGATGCGGCGGCTGCGGCTGCGGCTCCCTCCGCGTCTTCCGCTGCCGCGGTGCCGGTTCAGCGGGGGGCCGCGCCTCCGCATCTCGCGGGGCTCGACGAACTGGGCGGCGGCGGTGTCGGCGGCGGTGTCGGCGACGGCGAGCGGATCGAGCCCGACTGGTGGACGGTCGGGCCGGGCTCGGCGGTGGAGGGCTTCGTCGGCGGGATCGAGATCCCGGAGCTCCTGAAGCGACCGGGCGCGCAGAAGGAGCCGGAGTCGGGGCCCGGTCCCGGGCCGGGTCCGGGGCCGGGGCCTGGGGACGCCGCTGCTCCCGAGGGCCGGCGCACCCTCATGGGCCACCTGCGCGAGCGGCGGCGCCGGGCCAAGGCGGAGGCGGCGGCGGCCCCCGCCGCGGCCGCCGCGCCGCGGCCGAAGCCGTACGCCTTTCTGCTGCTCGCGGCGGTGGCCCTGATCGCGGGGGCCGTCTCCGGGTACTGGCTGCTGCTCGCCGCGGGCTGGCTGCTCGCGTACGCCTCGCGCGTGCTCGGTCCCGCGGAGCGGAAGTGGGTGGTCTTCGGGCTGCCCGGGGTGGTCTTCGCGGGGGCGGTGGTGTGGCTGTGGGGCCGCCTGAACGGCCGGTGGGGCGCGCCTTTGGCGGACGAGGCCCTGAGTGGCACCTTCCAGGACCTCCTGCCCTGGCTGGCGCGAGCCGCGGCGCTGTCCTCGGCGCTGTACCTCGCCTGGCGCTCCCGCCGCCGCTGACCCGGCGGCCGCCCGCCGTTGCCGGGGACCAGTCCCCGGGCCCCTGCGCCTCAAACGCCGGCGGGGCTGGGGGTGGCCTGGGTTCTGGCTGGCTGCGGGTGGGGCCGGTGCCGGGGGCGGGGTGGGGTGTCGGCCTGGACTGCATGATTTAGGCGCCCTGGCCCCTACTTTCGACAGTTGTGGCTTTCCTTAGCGCCACAAATCACGCTCTACGTCCCGGCCAACACCCCACCCCGCCCCCGTCCCCGGCCCGCACGTCGCAGCCTCCGACCCCGGGGTCTTTGAGTACCGGCCGGGCGGGCCATTGACACCGGCCGGGGTGTGGTTTTTCAGCCGTCCGGCGTTTGAGGACCGGGGTCTGGGGCGGAGCCCCGGGTCTTTGGGGTCCGGGCGCAGCCCGGTGCCCCCCCATTTAGCCCCGCCGGCGTTTGAGGCGCGGGTCCGGGCTGGCCCGGGGAACGGTGGAAGGGCGGGTAGGGGACTTCGCCCCGCAGGGCCCACCCAGCCGCACACGGCATGCGGGCCCCGCGCCGTGCGGGCTCCGCGTCAGGAAGGTGTGCGCGGGGGCTGACATGTCGGCACATTTCACCGTCCGGTAAGGCGGGGCTAGGCTGCGTTCCCGGGCGCGGTGCCCGGCTCGGCACAATGGAGCCATGACTCCCGAGACGCAGCTGACCGTCGGGTTCGACCTCGACATGACCCTCATCGACTCCCGGCCGGGCATCAAGGCGGCCTTCGAGGCGCTCTCGGCCGAGACCGGCACGTACATCGACACCGCGCAGACCGTCACCCGCCTCGGGCCGCCGCTGGACCAGGAGCTCGCGTACTGGTTCCCGGAGGCGGACATCCCCGCCATGGCCGACCGCTACCGGGAGATCTATCCCACGCACGCCATCGAGCCGACCCCGGCGATGCCCGGCGCCCGCGAGGCGGTGGAGGCGGTCCGCGCGCTGGGCGGCCGCGCGATCGTCGTCACCGCCAAGCACGAGCCCAATGCCCGCCTGCACCTGGACCACCTGGGCATCAAGCCTGACGCGGTCATCGGCTCGCTGTGGGCGGAGGCCAAGGCGATCGCCCTGCGCGAGTACGCCGCCCAGGTCTACGTCGGCGACCACGTCGGCGACGTCCGCGGCGCCCGTACGGCCGGAGCGGTGTCGGTGACGGTCCCGACGGGTCCGTGCCCCGAGCCGGAACTGCGGGAGGCGGGCGCGGACGTGGTCCTGGCGGACCTCACGGAGCTGCCGGCCTGGCTCGCGGCGTACGAGCGCACCCGGACCGCCTGACCGGGAGGGCCCGGCCCCCCTGCTACGTCTGCGAGGCGCGGGCCGCCGTGCGCTGCGCGGCGGCCGAGCGCAGCACGCCCGCCGCCGAGATCAGGAAGCCGACGCCCATGAGCATGCACACGGCCCACGCGTACGAGGGGAACGGGTCCACGTCGAGGAAGAGCGGGGCCATCGTGGCGAGCGTGGCGACGGCGCCGGCGATGAAGACGATGCCGCCGGCCTTGACGAGCGCGTCGCCGGGCCGGGCCGCGTCGGGGTCCGCGCCGGGACCGGGCTGAGGAGTAACAGTCACCCGACCAGGGTAGTTCCCTGGCCGGAGCGGTCACCCGCGAAGGACCGGGGAACGTCTTGTCACCCGGAGAGGGCCAACTAGCCTGAGAGGTGCGGGCCGGCGGCCCGCTTCCCACCCCGACGAACGCAAGGACAGAGGACGGACGTGCCTACCGGCAAGGTCAAATGGTTCAACAGTGAGAAGGGCTTCGGCTTTCTCTCCCGCGACGACGGCGGCGACGTCTTCGTCCACTCGTCGGTGCTCCCCGACGGGTTGGACGCGCTCAAGCCCGGCCAGCGCGTCGAGTTCGGTGTGGTCGCGGGGCAGCGCGGTGACCAGGCACTTTCGGTGATCGTCCTGGAACCGGCACCCTCCGTCGCGGCCGCGCAGCGGCGCAAGCCCGATGAGCTCGCGTCCATCGTGCAGGACCTCACGACCCTGCTGGAGAACGTCACGCAGCAACTGGAGCGGGGCCGATACCCCGACAAGGCGCAGGGCGGGAAGATCGCCGGCATGCTGCGCGCGGTGGCCGACCAGCTCGACGTCTGAGCCCCGCGCAGGGCCGTGCCCCGTCGCCCGTGAGGGTGGCGGGGCACGGTCGTGTCCTACGGGAAGGCCAGCGCGTCGGGTGCGATGGCCGGAACAAGACCCTCTGCGGCCGCCCTGGTCAGCAGGCCGCGGACCGCCGCGTAGCCGGCTTCGCCGAGGTCGGCGGTGAACTCGTTGACGTACAGCCCGATGTGCTGGTCGGCGACGGCAGGGTCCAGCTCCTGCGCGTGTTGCCGTACGTAGGGCCGGGACGCCTCCGGGTCCTCCCAGGCCATCCGGACCGACGTACGGGCCGCCTCGGCCAGCGCGCGCAGCGCGTCCGCGCCCAGGGAGCGCTTGGCGATGATGGCGCCGAGCGGGATCGGCAGGCCGGTCGTGGACTCCCAGTGCTCGCCCATGTCGGCGAGGCAGTGCAGTCCGTAGTCCCGGTAGGTGAAGCGGGCCTCGTGGATGACGAGTCCGGCGTCGACCCGGCCGTCGCGCACGGCGGGCATGATCTCGTGGAAGGGGAGCACGACGACCTTGCCGACCCCTTCGGGCAGCACGTTGGCGGCCCACAGCCGGAACAGCAGGTAGGCGGTGGAGCGTTCGCTGGGGACCGCGACCGTCCTGCCGGTCAGGTCCACGCCCGGCTCCCGGGTCAGGACCAGGGGTCCGCAGCCGCGGCCCAGCGCGCCGCCGCAGGGGAGCAGCGCGTACTGCTCCAGGACCCAGGGCAGGACGGCGTAGGACACCTTCAGCACGTCGAAATCGCCGTCCTCACCCCGCTCGGCCAGGCCGTTGGTGATGTCGATGTCGGCGAAGGTGACGTCGAGGGCGGGCGCGCCGGGGATCCGGCCGTGGGCCCAGGCGTCGAAGACGAAGGTGTCGTTCGGGCAGGGCGAGTACGCGATCCGTACGGGTGCTGCGGCGTCGGCTGCGGTCATGAAGGTCCTCCCCAGGAAGCGAGTACGGGGCCCAGGGCCCGGAAGCCGTCGGCCAGCGCCGTCAGCGCCTCGCCGATCCGCCAGGCGTCGCGGTCCCGCGGGCCCACGGTGTTGGAGACGGCACGGACCTCCAGGACGGGCAGCCCGTGGGCGGCGGCGGCCTCGGCGACCCCGAAGCCCTCCATGGCCTCGGCCCCGGCGAGCGGGTGGCGGGCGGCGAGGGCGGTCGTACGGGCGGCGGTGCCGGTGACGGTGGAGACGGTCAGGACGGGCGCGAGCAGCGCCCCGGTGACCTCGGCGGCGCGCGCGGCGAGCTCTGCGGGAGGCAGGTGCACGCTGCGGCCGAAGCCGAGTTCCGAGACGGTCAGGAACCCCTGCGGGGTCTCGGCGCCCAGATCGGCGGCGACGATCGCGTCGGCGACCACGAGGGAGCCGATCGGGGCGGCGGGGGCGAACCCGCCGCCGATGCCGGCGGAGACGACGAGCCCGTAGCCGCCGGCGGTCGCCGCGAGCGCCAGGGCGGTCGCGGTACCGGCGGCCGCGGCGGCCGGGCCGACTCCGGCGGCCAGGACGTCGAAGGCTCCCCGGCGGTGGATGAGGTAACCGCCGGGGAGGGTGCGCGGCGGTTCGCCACCGGGGGAGTGGTCCGGATGAGGGACCGGTCCGGACAGGCCTCGGACGACGGAGTCGGCCTCCGCCGTCACCGCGGTCACGATGAGCGCGCGCATGGTGGGCGTGTGACTACTTGAGCTTGACGTTGAAGGCCCAGACGGCGAGGGGCTTGCCGTCCTCGGAGACCTGGACGATGTTCAGCTTCTTGGAGGCCGGGGCCTCGCCCTGGCCGCCGGTGGCGAACAGGTCGGCGCCGGGGAAGCTGCGGTAGGTGTTGGAGGAGGGCTCGGTGATCGGCTGCCCGTCGAGGACCGCCTGCCACTTCTTGCCGTCCTCGACGACGTCCGGCTCGACACCGAGGCGCAGCGTGTCGCCGCGGCCGTAGCTGATGTTCTTGGAGTGCTTCAGGTCGTTGAAGCACTCCTGGACCTTCTCGCCCGTGAGCTCCTTGCTGTCGCTGCAGGCGGCTTCGGCGGACACCGACGAGGTGCCGACCGTCACGGTCGCCAGCGGCGTCGGCTTGTCACAGGCGGAGAGGAGGAGGAGGCCGGCGGAAACGGCTCCGAGGGCCGCGACGCTGCGGCGGGCCCTACCCGAGAAAAGCGGTGCGGTCATGAGCCGAAGGCTATCGGGCGGGTGGGCCGCGCCGCTGCACGGGGTCCCACGGTGTGGCTTGCGCCGGGCACGGCTACGCCACGCGCGGCCGGGAGGACGTCGGCTGCTGGTGCCGCGGGGACGTGAGGAAGCCGCGCAGGGCCATCGCCGTGCCCAGGGCGACCACCACCGCGGCGACGGACATGCCCAGGACGCCGTTCAGCGGGAGGGCGATGCCGATCGAGCCGCCCAGCACCCAGGCCACCTGGAGCAGGGTCTCCGAGCGGGCGAAGGCGGACGTGCGGACGGCCTCGGGCACGTCGCGCTGGATCATCGCGTCCAGGGAGAGCTTCGCGAGGGCCTGGCAGAAGCCGGCCGTCGCGCCCAGGACGGCCATGAACACCCCGCTGAAGAAGACCGCCGCGAGGACGGCCACCGCGAGGGTCAGGGACAGGACCGCGGCGATGATCGCCTCGGGCGCGCGGGCCCGGAGCCAGGCCCCGACGGCGGTCCCGCAGGCGTTGCCGACGCCCGCCGAGACGCCGACGATGCCCAGCGACACCGCCGCGCTCTGCCCGGCGAGCGGGTGCTCGCGCAGCAGGAACGCCAGGAAGAAGATGAGGAACCCGGACAGCCCGCGCATCGACGCGTTCGCCAGCAGCCCGCACAGCACCGGCCGGCTGACCGTGCGCAGCCCGGGGCGCTTGGAGTGGGCCTCGTGGGTGGAGAGCCGGGCCCGGCGTTCGCCCTTGGCCTCGTCCACCTTGTGGGGCAGCGTGAACGCGGCGAAGGTCCCCCAGATGAAGATCGCGCACGCCCCGTAGAGCGGCCACGGGGGGCCGATCGTGTGCAGGGCGGCGCCGACGGGCGCGGCGGCGCCGGTGGCGAGCAGGCCGGCCAGGGTGACCCGGGAGTTCGCCTTGACCAGGGAGAAGCCGGGTGGGAGGAGCCGGGGGACGACCGCGCTGCGGACCACCCCGTAGGCCTTGGACGCGACGAGGACCCCCAGGGCGGCCGGGTACAGCTCCAGGCCGCCGGTGGCGACCGCGCCCGACATCATCACGGCCAGCAGGGCCCGGGTGAGCATGGCGCCGGCCATCGCGGCCCGCCGTCCGTGCGGCAGCCGGTCCAGCAGGGGGCCGATCACCGGGGCCAGCAGGGTGAAGGGGGCCATCGTGATGGCGAGGTACAGGGCCACTCGGCCGCGTGCCTCGTCCGTGGGGACGGAGAAGAAGACGGTGGAGGCGAGGGCGACTGTGATCATCACGTCACCGGCGCCGTTGATCGCGTGCAGCTCGATCAGTTTGCCGAGGCCCGATTCGCCCGCCCCGTGGGCGTGCGTGGCGCGCCGGATGCCGCGGGCCGTTCCGGTGAACGGCAGGTGGAGGGCACGCCCCATGGCCCGGCCGGCCCGCCTGGCCGGTCCCGAGCCGTCATCGGACGACCGTACGGGTGCCACGTGGCCATACTGCCCCACTTGGTCCTCCGGAACCTGCTTCCGGCGCGTCGCGGGGACCCGGCGGGCCCCCGGGACGGCCGCGCGTGTCCGCGAATCGGACCTTGCATGTGGGCCGAAGGCGCCGGAGGAGGTAGCGTGCGTAGCGCGCCACCGGCGGTTGCTCCTGGCCGCGCGCCTCTTCGCGATCCCGCAGAATGGATCGCAGGTAGGTGCGCCCTGGAACCCGATCGGGCGCGGACGTCGACGCGGCCCCCTGGTCCGCTCCGCCCGCGCTACGTAGGGACAGCCG
The DNA here is from genome assembly GCF_053593795.1 of Streptomyces sp. NPDC002104. NCBI lineage: Bacteria > Bacillati > Actinomycetota > Actinomycetes > Kitasatosporales > Streptomycetaceae > Streptomyces > Streptomyces sp. NPDC002104. Next base: position 243,620 of record NZ_JBSFDF010000006.1, read on the forward strand.
ACGGGTCGTTGTGGACGACAAGTACGGACGGCGCACTCGTGAGACGGCGTAGGAGAGAACGAGACCTGTGAGTGCTGCGACGACGCGAAGCCGTACCCCCGACCGCCTGTGCGTCGAGGCGGTGGACCTCGCCCGAGCGGCGGCCGAAGAGGCCGCCTACCCCGGAGTGGTGGGCGAGCACACTGCCGCGGTAGCGGAAGGTGACCGGGTCGTCACGCATTTCTTCGAGTGCAAGGACCCGGGCTACCGGGGCTGGCGCTGGGCCGTGACCGTCACGCGTGCGTCCCGGGCGAAGAACGTCACCCTCGACGAAACGGTGCTGCTTCCGGGCGACGACGCCCTGCTCGCGCCCGAATGGGTGCCGTGGAGCGAGCGGCTGCGTCCGGGCGACATGGGTCCCGGGGACCTGCTCCCCACGGACGCCGAGGACCTGCGGCTGGAGGCCGGCTGGTCGGGTGAGGACGCCCCGCCGCCGAACTCGGTGGTGTCCGCCGAGATGGCCGAACTGGTCGAGGCGGAGGACGCCGACGTCACCGACCGCGCGGTGGTGCCCGTACGCGGCTCCATCACCTCCGTCGCGGAGGAACTGGGCATGCGCAGGGCGCGCGTCCTCTCCCGCTACGGGCTGCACAGCGCGGCGGACCGCTGGGACGAGTCCTTCGGCGCGAAGACCCCGATGGCGCAGGCGGCCCCGGCCTCGTGCGTGTCCTGTGGCTTCCTCGTGGCGATCGGCGGCTCGCTGGGCCAGGCGTTCGGCATCTGCGCGAACGAGTTCGGACCGGCCGACGGCCGGCTGGTCTCCCTGTCCTACGGCTGCGGCGGCCACTCGGAGGCCGCGGTCATGCCGAAGCCGCCGCGGCCGGCGCCGCCCGTCCTGGACTCGATGGCCTCGGACGAGTTCCCCCTCCGGCCGTCCCTCGATTCCGGGTCGGTCCCGACCACGGACCCCCTGGCCCCGGATCTGGGCCACTCCTGATCATCGGCTGCTGATCGGCCGCTGACCGGTCACTGGTCGGCTCCTGAACAGCAGGAACGGCGGCGGCCGGGCCCTTTCGACCCGTCGCATCGTCCTCGCTTCCGCTTCCGTCGCCCTGCTGGGCGGTGGCATCGCTCTCCCCGCCACGGCGATGGCCGCTCCCGTTC